>NZ_CP012099.1:0-7500 GCF_001182785.1 Bacillus thuringiensis
GCTTTTTTTGTCGAAAACCCTATCTCATATACAAACGACGTTTTTAGGTTTTAAAATACGTTTCGTATAAATATACATTTTATATTTATTAGGTTGTACATTTGTTGCGCAACCTTATTCTTTTACCATCTTAGTAAAGGAGGGACACCTTTGGAAAATATCTCTGATTTATGGAATAGTGCCTTAAAAGAATTAGAAAAAAAGGTAAGCAAACCTAGTTATGAAACATGGTTAAAATCAACAACGGCTCATAACTTGAAGAAAGACGTATTAACGATTACAGCTCCAAATGAATTTGCTCGTGACTGGCTAGAATCTCATTACTCAGAACTAATTTCAGAAACACTATACGATTTAACAGGGGCAAAATTAGCAATCCGCTTTATTATTCCCCAAAGTCAAGCTGAAGAGGACATTGATCTTCCTCCAGTTAAGCGGAATCCAGCACAAGATGATTCGGCTCATTTACCACAGAGCATGTTAAATCCAAAATATACATTTGATACATTTGTTATTGGCTCTGGTAACCGTTTTGCCCATGCAGCTTCATTAGCTGTAGCCGAGGCGCCAGCTAAAGCGTATAATCCACTCTTTATTTACGGGGGAGTTGGGCTTGGAAAGACGCATTTAATGCACGCGATTGGTCATTATGTAATTGAACATAATCCAAATGCAAAAGTTGTATATTTATCATCAGAAAAATTCACTAATGAATTTATTAACTCTATTCGTGATAATAAAGCTGTTGATTTTCGTAATAAATATCGCAACGTAGATGTTTTACTGATAGATGATATTCAATTTCTTGCTGGAAAAGAACAAACTCAGGAAGAGTTTTTCCATACATTTAATGCATTACACGAAGAAAGTAAACAAATTGTAATTTCTAGTGATCGACCACCAAAAGAAATTCCAACCTTAGAAGATCGTCTTCGTTCTCGCTTTGAATGGGGACTTATTACAGATATTACGCCGCCAGATTTAGAGACACGAATTGCAATTTTACGCAAAAAAGCAAAAGCTGAAGGACTTGATATACCAAATGAAGTTATGCTTTATATCGCAAATCAAATTGATTCAAATATTCGTGAATTAGAAGGTGCACTTATCCGAGTTGTAGCTTATTCATCTTTAATTAATAAAGATATTAATGCTGATTTAGCAGCTGAAGCACTTAAAGATATTATTCCAAATTCTAAGCCGAAAATTATCTCTATTTATGATATTCAAAAAGCTGTCGGAGACGTTTATCAAGTGAAATTAGAAGATTTTAAAGCGAAAAAACGTACAAAATCAGTTGCGTTTCCTCGCCAAATTGCAATGTATTTATCACGCGAACTTACGGATTCCTCTTTACCAAAAATAGGTGAAGAATTTGGTGGACGTGATCATACAACAGTTATCCATGCCCATGAAAAAATTTCTAAACTACTAAAAACCGATACACAATTACAAAAGCAAGTTGAAGAAATTAATGGTATTTTAAAGTAGTAGCTGAATAGTGTGAATAACTTACCTTGTTTTACGCACAGTCTATCCACATGTAGATAGACTGTTTTTACATCCTTCAAAGGGGTTATCCACATATCCACAAGCCCTATTACTATTACTACTATTTTTTATCTTTATTAATTAAATAAAATCTTATACTTACCGGAGGTTTTTCTTTATGCGTTTTACAATACAAAAAGACTATCTTGTAAGAGGTGTACAAGATGTAATGAAGGCCGTTTCTTCTCGTACAACAATCCCCATCCTTACAGGAATTAAAGTTGTAGCTACTGAAGAAGGGGTTACATTAACAGGAAGCGATGCTGATATTTCTATTGAATCGTTTATTCCAGTCGAAGAAGATGGAAAAGAAATTGTAGAAATAGCTCAATCAGGAAGCATTGTTTTACAAGCAAAATATTTTAGTGAGATTGTAAAAAAACTACCTAGAGATACTGTCGAAATTTCTGTGGAAAATCATTTTATGACAAAAATAAAATCTGGAAAATCAGAGTTTAACTTAAATGGTTTAGATTCTGCAGAATATCCGTTATTACCACAGATTGAAGAACATCATGTATTTAAGATACCAACAGATTTACTTAAGCATATGATCAGACAAACTGTATTTGCAGTTTCTACTTCTGAAACAAGACCGATCTTGACAGGTGTAAACTGGAAGGTATATAACAGCGAGTTAACTTGTATTGCAACAGATAGTCATAGACTGGCACTTCGAAAAGCAAAAATCGAAGGACATAATATTGCAGATGAATTTCAAGCTAATGTTGTTATCCCAGGTAAGAGCTTAAATGAATTAAGTAAGATTCTAGATGAGTCTGAAGAAATGGTGGATATTGTTATTACGGAGTATCAAGTATTATTCCGTACAAAGCATTTATTATTCTTCTCAAGATTGTTAGAAGGAAATTATCCAGATACGACACGTTTAATTCCAGCAGAGAGTAAAACGGATATTTTTGTGAATACAAAAGAATTCCTACAAGCAATTGATCGTGCTTCACTATTAGCGAGAGATGGCCGCAATAACGTTGTCAAATTATCAACTTTAGAGCAAGAAATGCTAGAGATTTCTTCGAATTCACCAGAAATCGGAAAAGTTGTCGAAGAAGTACAATGTGAAAAAGTAGATGGAGAAGAGTTAAAAATATCTTTTAGTGCAAAATATATGATGGATGCATTGAAAGCTTTGGATAGTACAGAGATTAAAGTTAGTTTTACTGGGGCGATGAGACCGTTCTTAATTCGTACAGTAAATGATGATTCAATTATTCAATTAATTTTACCGGTTCGTACTTACTAGGTAAGGAATAAGGGTTGCTAGTTTAAAGATGCTAGTGGCCCTTATTTGATTTTTGGGTATTACTTTCCTAATGTTAGTTTATTTAGTACAATGAAAGAATGAACACTTTCAGAAAGTGAGCGATTTTATGAAACATATTAAAATTTCAACAGAGTATATTACACTAGGACAATTTTTAAAGTTAGCTGATGTAATTGATACAGGTGGCGCTGTAAAATGGTTTTTACAAGAATATGAAGTGTACGTGAACAACGAACTTGAAAATAGAAGAGGTCGCAAACTATATGCGAATGATGTTATTGAAATTCCAGGAAGCGGAACTTTCCAAGTTCAGGCATAAAGGGGGAGCCCTTTGTTTATTTCAGAAATACAATTAAAAAACTATCGCAATTATGAAAAATTAGAGCTTTCCTTTGAAGATAAGGTAAATGTAATTATCGGCGAAAATGCACAAGGGAAAACAAACTTGATGGAAGCTATTTATGTTTTAGCGATGGCGAAATCTCATAGAACCTCTAATGATCGCGAACTTATCCGTTGGGATGAAGATTTTGGTCAAATTAAAGGGAAATTACAAAAAAGAAACAGTTCTTTGTCTTTGGAATTAAATATTTCGAAAAAAGGTAAAAAGGCAAAATTAAATCAACTTGAACAACAAAAGTTAAGCCAGTACATTGGCGTGATGAACGTTGTCATGTTTGCCCCAGAAGATTTAAATCTTGTAAAAGGAAGCCCTCAAGTAAGAAGACGCTTTTTAGATATGGAATTAGGACAAATAGCTCCTGTGTATTTGTATGAATTAAGTCAATATCAAAAGGTGCTCACGCAACGAAATCACTTGTTGAAAAAGATGCAAGGGAATAGTAAGAATGAGGAAACGATGTTGGATGTATTTACACTTCAACTAATTGAGCATGGTGCAAAAATACTACAAAAACGTTTTGAATTTTTGCATTTGCTACAGGAATGGGCAGCTCCAATTCATCGCGGTATAAGCCGTGGATTAGAAGAGTTAGAAATTGTCTATAAACCAAGTGTAGATGTATCAGAATCAATGGATTTGTCGAAAATAAAAGAAGTATACTATGAAAGTTTTCAATCTGTGAAACAACGTGAGATTTTCCGTGGTACGACTTTAATTGGTCCTCATCGTGATGATTTACAATTCTTCGTTAATAGTAAAAATGTTCAAGTCTTTGGTTCGCAAGGACAACAACGAACGACCGCACTATCCCTAAAATTAGCTGAAATTGAATTAATTTATTCAGAGGTTAAAGAATATCCAATCCTTTTGCTGGATGATGTTTTATCAGAATTAGACGATTATCGTCAATCACATCTGTTAAATACAATTCAAGGAAAGGTGCAAACATTTGTTACAACGACGAGTGTCGACGGAATTGAACACGAAACATTAAAAGATGCGAAAACAATTCATGTAACGAACGGCACGGTAGATTGTGAAATAGATAGGGCATAAACCCCTGTTTAAATGGAAAAGTAGGTGATCTTTGTGTCAATGGAACAAAAACAAATGCAAGAAAATGCATATGATGAGAGTCAGATACAGGTACTTGAAGGACTAGAGGCAGTTCGGAAACGTCCGGGTATGTATATTGGATCTACGAGTGGAAAGGGACTTCACCACCTTGTATGGGAGATTGTTGATAATAGTATCGATGAAGCATTAGCAGGATATTGCGATGAAATTAACGTTAGTATCGAAGAAGATAATAGTATTCTTGTAACGGATAATGGACGTGGTATTCCAGTTGGTATACAAGAAAAAATGGGACGTCCTGCAGTAGAGGTTATTATGACTGTCCTCCACGCTGGTGGTAAATTTGGCGGTGGCGGTTATAAAGTTTCTGGTGGTTTGCACGGTGTTGGTGCATCTGTTGTAAATGCCTTATCAACAGAATTAGAAGTATTTGTACATCGTGATGGCAAAATCCATTACCAAAAATACGAAAGAGGTATTCCGGTTGCAGATTTAAAAGTCATTGGTGATACAGATAAGACTGGAACAATAACTCGCTTTAAACCGGATCCAGAAATTTTTAAAGAGACGACAGAATATGAATTCGATACGCTAGCGACTCGTATGCGTGAGTTGGCGTTTTTAAATCGTAATATTAAATTAACAATTGAAGATAAACGTGAACATAAGCAAAAGAAAGAGTTCCACTATGAAGGTGGAATTAAATCATATGTTGAACATTTAAATCGTTCAAAACAACCAATTCATGAAGAGCCTGTATATGTAGAAGGTTCAAAAGATGGTATTCAAGTTGAAGTTGCACTTCAATATAACGAAGGATATACAAATCATATTTACTCATTTACAAATAATATTCATACGTATGAAGGTGGTACACATGAGGTAGGATTTAAAACTGCCTTAACACGTGTGATTAACGATTATGGTCGTAAAAATAACATTTTAAAAGATGCGGATAGTAATTTGACTGGTGAAGATGTTCGTGAAGGTTTAACAGCAATCGTGTCAATTAAACATCCAAATCCACAATTCGAAGGGCAAACGAAGACGAAACTTGGAAATAGTGAAGCGAGAACGATTACTGAGTCGGTATTCTCTGAGGCTTTTGAAAAATTCTTACTGGAAAATCCCAATGTTGCACGTAAGGTTGTAGATAAAGGAACGATGGCAGCACGTGCGCGTGTAGCAGCTAAAAAGGCTCGTGAACTAACTCGCCGAAAGAGTGCTTTAGAAGTTTCAAGTTTACCAGGGAAATTGGCAGATTGTTCTTCTAAAGATCCAGCAATTAGTGAAATTTATATCGTAGAGGGTGACTCTGCGGGTGGATCTGCAAAACAAGGACGCGATCGTCATTTTCAAGCGATTTTACCGCTGAAAGGTAAAATTATTAATGTTGAAAAGGCACGCTTAGATAAGATTTTATCAAATGATGAAGTTCGTACAATTATTACGGCGATCGGTACAAATATTGGTGGAGACTTCGATATTGAAAAAGCACGCTATCATAAAGTTATTATTATGACCGATGCTGATGTTGATGGTGCGCATATTCGTACCCTATTATTAACGTTCTTCTATCGTTATATGCGTCAAATAATTGAGTGTGGATATATATATATCGCACAGCCACCTTTGTTTAAAGTGCAACAAGGTAAAAAAATTCAATATGCTTATAATGATAAGGAACTTGAAAAAATATTAGCTGAGCTACCAGCCCAGCCGAAACCAGGAATTCAACGTTATAAAGGTCTTGGAGAGATGAATCCAACTCAGCTATGGGAAACGACAATGGATCCAGAAGTACGTTCGTTACTTCAAGTTTCTCTTCAAGATGCAATAGAAGCAGACGAAACATTTGAAATTTTAATGGGTGATAAAGTGGAACCACGTCGTAACTTTATCCAAGAGAATGCAAAATACGTGAAAAACCTTGATATTTAAATGAGTAATGACAGGAATCTAAGTATTCCTGTCTTCTACATATAAATCAATGTATGTGTAACGGAAACGTAAGAGGAGGTGCTCGTTGATGTCAGACAATCAACAACAAGCACGAATTCGAGAAATTAATATTAGTCATGAAATGCGTACCTCATTTTTAGATTACGCAATGAGTGTTATCGTATCTCGTGCATTACCAGATGTTCGTGATGGATTAAAACCTGTGCATCGTAGGGTTTTATATGCGATGAATGATTTAGGAATTACAGCTGATAAAGCGTATAAGAAATCAGCACGTATTGTCGGTGAAGTAATTGGTAAGTATCACCCTCATGGTGATTCAGCCGTTTATGAAACAATGGTACGTATGGCGCAAGATTTCAGTCAACGTTATATGCTTGTAGATGGGCATGGTAACTTCGGTTCTGTAGATGGAGATTCAGCAGCGGCAATGCGTTATACAGAGGCAAGAATGTCTAAGATTTCTATGGAATTAATACGTGATATTTCAAAAAATACAATTGATTATCAAGATAACTACGATGGTTCGGAAAGAGAGCCGATTGTATTACCAGCGCGTTTCCCTAATTTATTAGTAAACGGTACGACAGGTATTGCAGTTGGTATGGCAACGAACATTCCGCCGCATCAACTTGGCGAAGTAATTGATGGTGTGTTGGCATTAAGCCATAACCCGGATATCACTATCGCGGAATTAATGGAATATATTCCTGGGCCAGACTTCCCGACATCAGGTTTAATCTTAGGGCGAAGTGGCATCCGTAGAGCTTATGAAACAGGACGAGGTTCTATTATGCTTCGTGCCAAAGTTGAAATTGAAGAGAAATCAAATGGTAAACAATCTATTATCGTAACGGAACTGCCTTATCAAGTTAATAAGGCACGATTAATTGAAAAAATCGCAGAATTAGTTCGCGATAAGAAAATTGAAGGCATTACAGATTTACGTGATGAATCAGACCGAAATGGTATGCGTATTGTCATGGAAGTACGTCGTGATGCCAATGCAAACGTACTATTAAACAATCTATATAAACATACAGCACTTCAAACAAGTTTCGGTATTAATATGTTGTCTCTTGTAAATGGAGAACCTCAAGTACTAAATTTAAAACAAAACTTATATCATTATTTGGAGCATCAGAAGGTAGTAATTCGTAGGCGTACTGCTTATGAATTAGAAAAAGCAGAGGCACGTGCTCATATTTTAGAAGGATTACGA
>NZ_CP012099.1:12500-27500 GCF_001182785.1 Bacillus thuringiensis
CCAAGCAGTTAGGCTGATAAGTAGGCAAATCCGCTTATCGTGAAGGCTGAGCTGTGATGGGGAAGCTCCTTATGGAGCGAAGTCTTTGATTCCCCGCTGCCAAGAAAAGCTTCTAGCGAGATAAAAGGTGCCTGTACCGCAAACCGACACAGGTAGGCGAGGAGAGAATCCTAAGGTGTGCGAGAGAACTCTGGTTAAGGAACTCGGCAAAATGACCCCGTAACTTCGGGAGAAGGGGTGCTTTCTTAACGGAAAGCCGCAGTGAATAGGCCCAAGCGACTGTTTAGCAAAAACACAGCTCTCTGCGAAGCCGTAAGGCGAAGTATAGGGGGTGACACCTGCCCGGTGCTGGAAGGTTAAGGAGAGGGGTTAGCGTAAGCGAAGCTCTGAACTGAAGCCCCAGTAAACGGCGGCCGTAACTATAACGGTCCTAAGGTAGCGAAATTCCTTGTCGGGTAAGTTCCGACCCGCACGAAAGGTGTAACGATTTGGGCACTGTCTCAACCAGAGACTCGGTGAAATTATAGTACCTGTGAAGATGCAGGTTACCCGCGACAGGACGGAAAGACCCCGTGGAGCTTTACTGTAGCCTGATATTGAATTTTGGTACAGTTTGTACAGGATAGGCGGGAGCCATTGAAACCGGAGCGCTAGCTTCGGTGGAGGCGCTGGTGGGATACCGCCCTGACTGTATTGAAATTCTAACCTACGGGTCTTATCGACCCGGGAGACAGTGTCAGGTGGGCAGTTTGACTGGGGCGGTCGCCTCCTAAAGTGTAACGGAGGCGCCCAAAGGTTCCCTCAGAATGGTTGGAAATCATTCGTAGAGTGCAAAGGCATAAGGGAGCTTGACTGCGAGACCTACAAGTCGAGCAGGGACGAAAGTCGGGCTTAGTGATCCGGTGGTTCCGCATGGAAGGGCCATCGCTCAACGGATAAAAGCTACCCCGGGGATAACAGGCTTATCTCCCCCAAGAGTCCACATCGACGGGGAGGTTTGGCACCTCGATGTCGGCTCATCGCATCCTGGGGCTGTAGTCGGTCCCAAGGGTTGGGCTGTTCGCCCATTAAAGCGGTACGCGAGCTGGGTTCAGAACGTCGTGAGACAGTTCGGTCCCTATCCGTCGTGGGCGTAGGAAATTTGAGAGGAGCTGTCCTTAGTACGAGAGGACCGGGATGGACGCACCGCTGGTGTACCAGTTGTTCTGCCAAGGGCATAGCTGGGTAGCTATGTGCGGAAGGGATAAGTGCTGAAAGCATCTAAGCATGAAGCCCCCCTCAAGATGAGATTTCCCATAGCGTAAGCTAGTAAGATCCCTGAAAGATGATCAGGTTGATAGGTTCGAGGTGGAAGCATGGTGACATGTGGAGCTGACGAATACTAATAGATCGAGGACTTAACCATATAATATGTAGCAATGTTATCTAGTTTTGAAGGAATATGCCTTCAATAGTTTGGTGATGATGGCAGAGAGGTCACACCCGTTCCCATACCGAACACGGAAGTTAAGCTCTCTAGCGCCGATGGTAGTTGGGACCTTGTCCCTGTGAGAGTAGGACGTCGCCAAGCAACTAAAAACACAAGTCTTTTGACTTGTGTTTTTTTTATTTCCCATGAAATAGGTTAGGTTCTGTTAGTAAAAATGATGAAATATAGTAAGGGATTTTTTGAGCAGAAATATTAAGAAATTGATAAATAAATGGATAATCTTCAGAGCCATAGCTTCCAAGTAAGTCATACCACCAATCTGTTTCATACCTAGAAATCATGCTTAAATTATAGAGCAATAAATAATGAACGAGGAGTTCAGGTAATACTGGCTTAGGATTTCTAGGATCAGTCGTAAGTGGTAAATAATAAGTATCAGTAAGCTGTTCATAGTATAAAGGAGTACTGTATATAGGATTCCATGACTGAACGGGCGCCGTAAAAAGTAAATTCGATTCATTAGTTTTCTCAGGTACGTATTGCATTGATAAATGCTTACAAGATGTTTCAATGTAACGAGAAAATCTCTCTTTAGTCATATGTAATCGATCTAGTAGGTTGACTGAAAAGGAGAGCTCATTTTTAATTGTTGAATCGATTTTATATAAAGTTGATCCTTTTTGACTATAGCGAAATAAATTTTGTAATTCTGGAATATTTCCCATTAGTTCTAACATGTTAAATTTTTCTGCTTCTAAGTGTTTCATGTGAAACAGTTGTTCTGCAACATGAGTAAACAATCCATTTTTTTGTATCTTGACCTCATCTTCTAAAAATTGATACCCTTGTTTTTTTCGTTTGCGAGTTGTAACGCCATGAGCTAAAACAGTAGTGGATTCAGGATAGTTAGGATCAATGGTTAGTAAGCATGCTTTAAAAAGTTGACTAATTCCATAAAATAACAACATTGGTTGAATGGAAAATGGAGCTGTCTTATATAATTCATAATAATTTTTCCCGTGTTCTAAGTAATAAATAAAGGGATAACAATTTTCAAAACTTTTTTTTTCGGCATCCTGAATAGAGGATTTTTCGTAACAACGGGCAAGATAACGTTGTACGTTTTGAGATGAAAAAAAGAAACTTAACTGCTGCCAAGTACAAGATGTTTGATGCATATATTACGCTCCTTTTATTGTCTAAAAATTCTAACATATATATACGTCCTTGACAGTATTTTAACCAATTGATAAGCTACTAATAATAATTTCTGGTATCATAGGGGGAACAATTATGTGGGAATCTAAATTTGTTAAAGAAGGTTTGACTTTTGATGATGTATTACTTGTACCAGCTAGGTCAGATATATTACCAAGAGAAGTAAGTGTTAAAACAGTTTTATCTGAAAGCTTACAGCTAAACATCCCGTTAATTAGTGCAGGAATGGATACAGTAACAGAGGCTGACATGGCTATTGCAATGGCTCGCCAAGGTGGTTTAGGAATTATTCATAAGAATATGTCTATTGAGCAACAAGCCGAGCAAGTTGATAAAGTAAAGCGCTCTGAAAGCGGCGTTATTTCAGATCCTTTCTTCTTAACTCCAGAACATCAAGTATATGATGCAGAACATCTTATGGGAAAATATCGTATCTCAGGTGTACCGGTTGTAAATAATTTAGATGAGCGAAAATTAGTTGGTATTATTACAAACCGTGATATGCGTTTCATCCAAGACTACTCAATCAAAATTTCTGACGTAATGACAAAAGAACAGTTAATTACAGCTCCAGTTGGTACTACACTGGAAGAAGCTGAAAAGATCCTACAAAAGTATAAAATTGAAAAACTCCCTCTTGTTGATAATAACGGTGTATTACAAGGGCTTATTACAATAAAAGATATTGAAAAAGTAATTGAATTCCCAAACTCTGCTAAGGATAAGCAAGGACGCTTATTAGTTGGAGCAGCAGTTGGTGTAACAGCTGATGCTATGCTTCGTATTGATGCATTAGTAAAAGCTAGTGTAGATGCAATTGTACTTGATACAGCTCATGGGCATTCTAAAGGTGTTATTGATAAGGTAAAAGAAGTTCGTGCTAAATATCCATCATTAAATATTATCGCTGGAAATGTTGCTACAGCTGAAGCAACGAAAGCATTAATTGAAGCTGGTGCAAACGTAGTTAAAGTTGGTATTGGACCAGGTTCTATTTGTACAACACGCGTTGTAGCTGGTGTTGGTGTACCACAATTAACAGCAGTTTATGATTGTGCAACGGAAGCTCGTAAACACGGTATTCCAGTTATCGCTGATGGCGGTGTTAAGTACTCTGGTGATATGGTTAAAGCTTTAGCAGCAGGAGCACATGTTGTTATGCTAGGTAGTATGTTTGCTGGTGTTGCCGAAAGCCCTGGAGAAACTGAAATTTACCAAGGTCGTCAATTTAAAGTGTATCGTGGTATGGGTTCTGTCGGTGCGATGGAAAAAGGAAGTAAAGATCGTTACTTCCAAGAAGGAAATAAAAAACTTGTCCCAGAAGGTATTGAAGGACGAGTACCATATAAAGGACCTTTAGCGGATACAGTTCACCAATTAGTTGGTGGCTTACGTGCAGGTATGGGATATTGCGGAGCACAGGATTTAGAATTTTTACGCGAAAATGCACAATTCATTCGTATGTCAGGTGCGGGCTTACGTGAAAGTCATCCTCATCACGTACAAATTACAAAAGAGGCTCCAAACTACTCATTATAATGTCTTATATACAAATAGACAGAGATTTGATATCTCTGTCTATTTTTTTTTGATTATGTTAGAATAACGGTTATGTGAGTACATAGATATTGGGGGTAGCAAAAGTGAAAGGTATGTTTTGCAAAAGATTCATTGCTTTGGTAACAGTGCTTACACTAGCTTGTAGCATTTTTATGCCATATAGCAATGCATCAGCTGAAACAGGAGCCGCTTTAAACATTGAAGCAGGTGCGGCAATTTTAGTAGAAGCGAATTCTGGAAAAATTTTATATCAAAAGAATGCAGAGGAATTATTATCCATCGCTAGTATGACAAAGATGATGAGTGAATATTTAGTTCACGAAGCAGTGGATAAAGGAAAACTTAAGTGGGACCAGAAAATTAAGGTTTCTGAATATGCATATAAGGTTTCACAAGATGCTTCATTATCAAATGTTGCATTAGAAAATGGTGGCTCTTATACAGTAAAAGAGTTATATGAGGCAATGGCAATCTTTTCTGCAAATGGTGCAACGATTGCATTAGCAGAAGCAATTGCAGGTAAAGAAGTAGATTTCGTAAAAATGATGAATGATAAATCGAAAGAACTAGGATTGAAAAATTATAAATTTGTCAATTCTACAGGTTTAACGAATAAAGATTTAAAGGGAATGCATCCTGAAGGAACAACAGCGGATGAAGAAAATAAAATGTCTGCAAAGGATGTTGCAACTTTAGCACAACATTTAATTAAAGATTATCCAAAAGTATTAGATACAGCAAAAATTCCTAAAAAAGAATTCCGTCCAGAAAAAGAGAAGTTTGCAATGTCAAACTGGAACTGGATGTTAAAGGGCTTAGTTAAAGAATATGATGGCGTAGATGGTCTGAAAACAGGCTCAACTCCAGAAGCAGGAGATTGCTTCACTGGTACGGTTGAAAGAAACGGTATGCGTTTTATTTCTGTAGTTATTAAAACAAGTTCTCATACAGCACGTTTTGATGAAACAAAGAAGCTATATGATTATGGATTTGCTAACTTTGAAGTGAAACAAATGTATAAAAAAGGTTCTTCAGTAAAAGGACAAGAAACAGTACGAGTAGAAAATGCGAAAGATAAAGATGTAGCAGTTCAAACGAAACAAGCTATTTCACTTCCAGTGCCAAAAGGAAGTAAAGATGTTTATAAAACAGAATTAAAAGAATCAAGTAAGGGACAAGAAGCACCTATTAAAAAGGGAGCTGCGCTTGGTCAAATGGTAATTACGCCAAAAGATACAAACGACCCTGGATTTTTAACTGGTAAGTCGTTGCAAGTGGATCTTGTAACAACATCTGAAGTAGAAGAAGCAAACTGGTTTACTCGTGCTATGCGCGGAATTGGTTCATTCTTTAGTGGTATGTGGAATAGTGCTGTTGATACAGTAAAAGGTTGGTTTTAGAAGCTCCTCATGGTAGGGGCTTTTTTTTTATTCCTATTTTTCATACCGACTTTATGAAAAAGTAGTAGACAAGCATCTGATAGTTAGTGGTAGAATGTAAGAGTATTCTTAATTTTCGCCTTTAACGGGGGAAAGCAATTCACCTAGGGGGGTTTTTGTACATGACAAATGTAACAGGGACAGAGCGTGTAAAACGTGGAATGGCAGAAATGCAAAAAGGCGGCGTTATTATGGACGTAATTAACGCTGAACAAGCAAAAATTGCAGAAGAGGCAGGCGCAGTTGCCGTTATGGCATTAGAGCGTGTACCAGCAGACATTCGTGCAGCAGGTGGCGTTTCTCGTATGGCAGACCCAACAATCGTTGAAGAAGTTATGGGTGCAGTGTCAATTCCGGTTATGGCAAAATGCCGTATCGGTCACCTTGTAGAAGCACGTGTATTAGAATCATTAGGGGTAGACTATATCGATGAGAGTGAAGTATTAACTCCTGCTGATGAAGTATACCATTTAAATAAACGTGATTACACAGTTCCATTTGTATGTGGTTGCCGTGATATCGGAGAAGCTGCACGTCGTATTGCAGAAGGTGCATCTATGCTTCGTACAAAAGGTGAACCAGGAACAGGAAACATTGTAGAGGCAGTGCGTCATATGCGCCAAGTCAATGCAGAAATCCGTCAAGTTGCGAGTCTACGTGAAGATGAGTTAATGACATATGCAAAAAATACTGGTGCTCCTTACGAAGTATTACTTGAAATTAAACGTCTTGGTCGCTTACCAGTTGTAAACTTTGCGGCAGGTGGTATAGCAACGCCAGCAGATGCTGCATTAATGATGCAACTTGGTGCTGATGGGGTATTTGTTGGATCTGGTATCTTCAAATCAGAAAACCCAGAGAGATTTGCACGTGCAATCGTTGAAGCAACGACTCATTATGAAGATTATGAACTAATTGCAAGCCTTTCTAAAGGGTTAGGTAATGCAATGAAGGGTATCGAAATTTCAACGTTATTACCAGAACAACGCATGCAAGAGCGTGGATGGTAATTAAAGGAGAACTTTAAAATGGTGAAAATCGGTGTACTAGGTCTTCAAGGTGCAGTTCGTGAGCATATAAAATCAGTTGAAGCAAGTGGTGCAGAAGCTGTTGTTGTAAAGCGTATAGAGCAACTTGAAGAGATTGATGGTCTTATTTTACCAGGCGGTGAAAGTACAACAATGCGCCGTCTTATTGATAAGTATGCTTTCATGGAACCACTTCGCACATTTGCAAAGTCTGGTAAACCAATGTTTGGTACATGTGCAGGGATGATTCTTCTTGCGAAAACACTTATTGGCTATGAAGAAGCACATATTGGTGCTATGGATATTACAGTTGAGCGCAATGCGTTCGGGCGCCAAAAGGATAGTTTTGAAGCTGCGCTTTCAATTGAAGGCGTGGGTGAAGACTTCGTTGGTGTATTTATCCGTGCGCCGTATGTTGTAGAGGTAGCTGATAATGTTGAAGTGCTTTCTAAGCATGGTGACCGAATGGTAGCGGTAAGGCAAGATCAGTTTTTAGCTGCTTCATTCCATCCGGAATTAACAGATGATCATCGTGTAACAGCATACTTTGTTGAAATGGTAAAAGAAGCGAAAATGAAAAAAGTTGTATAAGTAACTTGCAACTTGTATAAGATTATAGTAAATTGATGGTAACAATTTTATAAAATAAGCGTGTTGATAGGAAATAGTAACAAATGTTGTTTCTTATAGAGAGTCGATGGTTGGTGGAAATCGATAGAAACAGTTTGTGAATCCATCCTGGAATGGAATGTGGAACATCTTTTGGATTAGTAAGCATTCCCGGTGAAGAGCCGTTATTTCTACTTGAGAGGAAAGCGGTAATGCTTTCAACTAGGGTGGCAACGCGGGTTAACTCCCGTCCCTTTATATAGGGACGGGAGTTTTTTGTGTTTTATAAAATAAAAGGAGGAGTATATAATGCTTGATATTAAATTTTTACGTACAAACTTTGAAGAAGTAAAAGCGAAATTACAGCATAGAGGTGAAGATCTAACTGATTTCGGACGTTTTGAAGAACTGGATACGAGAAGAAGAGAACTACTTGTTCAGACAGAAGAATTAAAAAGTAAACGTAATGAAGTATCTCAACAAATCTCTGTATTAAAGCGCGAAAAGAAAGATGCAGAAGCTCTAATTTTAGAAATGCGTGAGGTTGGAGAAAAAGTAAAGGATTTTGATAACGAACTTCGCACAGTTGAAGAAGACTTAGAAAGATTAATGTTATCTATTCCAAATATCCCTCATGAGTCTGCTCCAGTCGGTGAAACAGAGGATGATAATGTAGTAGCGCGTACTTGGGGAGACGTGAAAGAATTTACTTTTGAACCAAAGCCACATTGGGATCTTGCTACTGATTTAGGAATTTTAGATTTTGAACGCGCTGGGAAAGTAACAGGAAGCCGCTTCGTATTTTACAAAGGTGCTGGTGCAAGATTAGAGCGTGCTTTAATTAGCTTTATGCTGGATCTTCATACTGATGAGCATGGATATGAAGAAGTATTACCTCCATATATGGTAAACCGTGCAAGTATGACAGGAACAGGACAACTTCCAAAGTTTGAAGAAGATGCATTCCGTATTGAAAGTGAAGACTATTTCTTAATTCCAACGGCTGAAGTACCTGTAACGAATATGCATCGTGATGAGATTTTAAATAAAGAGCAATTGCCTATAAGATATGCTGCATTTAGTTCTTGCTTCCGTTCTGAAGCAGGTTCAGCTGGTCGCGATACACGCGGTTTAATTCGCCAGCATCAGTTCAATAAAGTAGAGCTTGTAAAGTTCGTAAAACCAGAAGATTCTTATGAAGAGTTAGAAAAATTAACAAATGATGCAGAACGCGTGTTACAATTATTAGAGTTGCCATATCGCGTTATGAGCATGTGCACAGGCGATTTAGGATTTACAGCAGCGAAGAAATACGATATTGAAGTATGGATTCCAAGCTATGGCACATATCGTGAAATTTCTTCTTGTAGTAACTTTGAAGCTTTCCAAGCGAGACGTGCAAATATCCGTTTCCGCCGTGAGCCAAACGGAAAACCAGAACATGTCCATACATTAAATGGATCTGGTCTTGCAATTGGACGTACGGTTGCAGCTATTTTAGAGAACTACCAACAAGAAGATGGTACAATTATAATTCCAGAAGTTCTTCGCCCTTATATGGGAGGAAAAACAGTTATTAAGTAAATTTAAACATTCATCGGTATGAGTGATTGGTAATTATGAGCGTTGTCAGTACTGTAATGTAGGAGAGGGGAAGTAAAATTTTCCTTTCCTCATAATTTATTTTAGTAGGGTTGACTAACTGTTTTTCTTTTGATATTATATTTGATGTCAATATGGAGGTATACCCAAGTCCGGCTGAAGGGATCGGTCTTGAAAACCGACAGGCGGCGAGAGTCGCGCGGGGGTTCGAATCCCTCTACCTCCTCCAGATATAATTGACAACAGCGCATATAAGTGGAGATTGGAGAACTCGTTACCAACACGTAACGAGTTTTTATTTTAAAACCAATCATAAAGTATGGTGTAAGGCAATTTTGTCCTTATTACACACTCATATTCCGATGATTATCTTCATAGATATGAAAGGAGTCAACATGGATCTTATTATACAAACGTTTCCTTTAGATGGAAAAACTTTATATTATGTACAATGTCCTGTCTGTAAGAACAATAGAATTTTAAACAGTGGTGCAAATGTGTCACGCATTATAAGTGATGATACATTCCGTAAACTTTGTGGTTGCACTTGTGATGTAAAGCAAGCTGAGAAAAAAGTAGAGGCGCCAAAAAAGGTTGAAAAACCAGCTGTAAAGAAAGAGGCAGCTCCAAAACGTACAGGTAAAGTATTAACGGCAGTGATTAACGGGAAAGAAATGACTGTTAAAGAGATTGCTGAAGCATACGATATTAGTACAAGTACTGTTCGTCAGCGTATTAACGCAGGAAAACCTGAGAGTGAAATTATTGCTCCAACAAAGAAGAAGTAATTTAATAGGAAAACCCGTGCATATGCACGGGTTTTTTATTTTACAAGTTTACGTGTTTGTTTTAAAAAATGGCCAATTTTTTTAATGATTGGCTCGATTGAATCACCATCTTTTAAAATATCGTATTCATTAATATTTAAGCGTAATACAGGGCATGAATTAAAGTTGTTAATCCAGTTTTCATAACGTCCATGCATTTCTTTCCAGTACTCAATTGGTGTTTGCTGTTCCATTGGGCGTCCACGTTCTTGAATGCGATCGACAATATCATCGAAAGAACCTTCTAAGTAAATTAATAAGTCTGGATGAGGGAAGTAAGGAGTCATGACCATAGCGTCAAATAAACCTTTGTATGTTTCATAATCAGTTTCCGTCATCGTACCTTTTTCATGATGCATCTTTGCAAAAATTCCAGTGTCTTCGTAAATAGAACGATCTTGAACAAAACCGCCACCGTATTCAAAAATTCTTTTTTGTTCCTTAAATCGTTCTGCTAAAAAGTACACTTGTAGGTGGAAGCTCCAGCGAGTGAAATCCGCATAGAACTTGTCCAAGTATGGATTGGAATCTACTTTTTCAAATGATGTGCGATAACCTAAAGCATTAGCTAATGCAGTTGTCATAGTTGATTTACCCACACCTACCGTTCCGGCGATAGTGATTACTGCATCATTGGGTATATCATATTTTTGCCTTAAATTCATTATTATTTCGACTCCTTTAAGAGAGTATTTTGAAGGGCAGATAGGATGACGTTTAAATCATCAGGATTTTTTACAAAATCCATATCGTCTCCATTAAATTTCAATACTGGTATCTCTGGATGATCTTTTTTAAAAGCATCCATTGCTGTTTCGTAATCTTTTGTGAGCTGTAGTAAGTAATTTGGATCCATGTTTTTTTCAAATTCTCTTCCGCGCAAGGCGATTCGTTTTTGCAATGTTTCTAGGCTAGCTGTTAAATATACAATGACGTTTGGCACAGGCATATCTTGTGTAAGGATACGATAAATTTGCATGTACTTGTCATATTGAGAGTCTTTTAATGTGCGGGATGCAAAAATTAAATTTTTAAAGATATGGTAATCCGCTACTACTGGTTTCCTTTGATTCAAATACTTTATGTTAATATCTTCTAACTGTTTATATCTATTACAAAGAAAGAACATCTCTGTTTGAAAACTCCATTCGTCGATGTCTTCATAGAACTTTCCTAAAAAGGGATTTTCATCAACAATCTCTTTTAGTAAGTGGAGTTGCATGTGAGTTGAAATTTCCTTCGCAAGTGAAGTTTTTCCAACACCAATTGGTCCTTCAACCGTAATAAATGGTACTCCGGTCACGCTGTTTCCTCCTTTCAATCAGTGATTTACCGTGACTACTAAAAACACAAAACAGAATTATTGTAGCACAAGAGGGAAGCGAGCGGGTTAATTTGATATAAAAAGTTAAAAAATAGATATATGTATTAATTAAATTTTATTTTGGATGACGATGTTATAGTTGCTTTCAATGTAGTTTCCATTATTTTTAAAGCATGTATATTATCTTGGTCGTTGTTAGAGGCGATACAATCCTGTGGTACATACAATGTATAATTTCTCATATGAGCATCATTAGCTGTAAATAGGATACATATATTCCCGGCAACTCCTGTTAATATTAGATTTTCTATTTTTAAATAACCTAATAATGAATTTAAAGGTGTTTCATAAAAAGCAGAATAATGTGGTTTAATAAAAATATAATCATCAGAACTTGGAGCAATCTTATGGATTATATTTTCGCTATATTTATTTGTGCAATGAGTAATAAGTTGGTCGATATCAGATCTCCAAAGTTGATAATGGTCATTAACGTAAATTATAGGATAGCCGAAGGATTTCATTTTTTTCTTTAATTGTAAAATAGGGTTTGTTATAGTTTCGCATTTTTGAGCTAGAATGGGTCCGTGGGAAAATTGAAAATCATTAATCATATCGATAATGAGCAAGGCGGTATTTTTCATATGTAATCCCTCTCTTTTTCTTTTAGGGTGGATTGAATTTGTAAAAGTTATCCCCTGTGTAGTAAATGGAAATAAGTGTACTTTATTTGTAATGAAAGGACTATGTTATGGAACAAGATCAAGATATTTATTTTATGCAATTAGCGATAGCTGAAGCTAAAAAGGCGGAGGAAATACAGGAAGTACCAATTGGAGCAGTTATAGTGTTAGATGGTGAGGTAATTAGTGTTGCCCATAATTTAAGAGAAACTGAGCAAAGATCAATAGCTCATGCTGAGTTGCTAGCGATAGATGAGGCGTGTAAAAAATTAGGGACATGGCGCTTAGAAGATGCAACATTGTATGTAACATTAGAACCTTGTCCAATGTGTGCGGGTGGAATTGTTTTATCACGAGTGAAGCGAGTTGTATATGGTGCAAGTGATCCGAAGGGTGGATGTGCAGGGACATTGATGAATCTTTTAACGGATGAACGTTTCAATCATCAATGTGAAGTAATAACTGGTGTACTAGAGGAAGAATGCGGTACGTTGTTAACAAACTTTTTTAGAGAGCTTCGTAAAAAAAGAAAAGCGATGAAAAAATTAGAGAAAAACAAGGGGAACTAACGTATTTGCATTTTATAAAGAAACAAGTTATACTGATAATGCCTTTAATGAAGGCAACCGAATATTGGTTTTAACTTTGCCGTGCTAAGCGGGGAGGTAGCGGTGCCCTATACTCGCAATCCGCTCTAGCGAGGCCGAATCCCCTCTCGAGGTTATGTTGCTGTAAGGTCTGCCTTAAGTAAGTGGTGTTGACGTTTGGGTCCTGCGCAACGGGACCCCGTGAACCTTGTCAGGTCCGGAAGGAAGCAGCAATAAGCGGGTCTTCTCGTGTGCCGCAGGAGTGCCTGAACCGAGCTAACTGCTTGAGTAACGCTTATGGTACGTAATCGACGGAGGGTGCACGGCAGTTATATATGTATACAAAACTCACCTTAATATAAAGGTGAGTTTTTTGTATAGAAAATAACTTTTGGAATCTATAAACAGAATGGGTTATAATAAATGAGATAATAACCTTTGAGGGAGGCCGTATTTTCGTGTCATACCAAGCGTTATACCGAACATGGAGACCGCAAAAGTTCGAAGATGTAGTCGGTCAAAAGCACGTGACAAAAACGTTGCAAAATGCCCTTCTTCAAGAGAAAGTTTCACATGCTTATTTATTTTCTGGTCCGAGGGGAACAGGAAAAACGACAATTGCAAAAGTATTTGCAAAAGCAATTAACTGTGAACATGCTCCGGTAGCTGAACCTTGTAATGAATGTCCTTCTTGTCTAGGAATTACACAAGGATCCATTTCAGATGTATTAGAAATTGATGCGGCTTCAAATAACGGTGTAGATGAAATTCGAGATATTAGAGATAAAGTAAAATATGCTCCAAGTGCTGTAGAATATAAAGTATACATTATTGATGAAGTTCACATGCTTTCTATGGGTGCATTCAATGCGCTTTTAAAAACCTTAGAAGAGCCGCCAGGACATGTTATCTTTATTTTGGCGACAACAGAACCTCATAAGATCCCGCCTACAATTATTTCACGTTGTCAGCGTTTTGAATTCCGAAAAATATCAGTGAATGATATTGTTGAGAGATTATCAACGGTCGTGACAAATGAAGGTACGCAAGTGGAAGATGAAGCATTACAAATTGTTGCACGTGCTGCTGAAGGTGGTATGCGTGACGCGCTTAGTCTTATTGATCAGGCTATATCTTATAGTGATGAGATTGTTACGACAGAAGATGTATTGGCCGTAACAGGATCTGTTTCTCAGCAATACTTAGGCAATTTAGTAGAATGCATACGTGAAAATGATGTATCAAGAGCATTGCAAATCATAGATGAAATGATGAGTAAAGGGAAAGATCCAGTTCGTTTTATGGAGGATTTCATTTACTATTATCGTGATATGCTTTTATATCAAACTTCACCGCAACTAGAACATATGTTGGAACGAGTAATTGTAGATGATCAATTCCGTAAGTTGAGTGAAGAAATGCAACCGGAAGTGATCTATGAGATTATTCATACCCTTAGTAAAGGACAACAGGAAATGAAGTGGACAAATCATCCGCGTATTTTCTTAGAAGTTGTTATGGTGCAATTGTGTCAACAGTTTATGATGCAAGCAAATGGTACAGATCGTTTGCAAGCAATTATGAACAGGATGCAGCAACTGGAGAAAGAGTTAGAGCAAGTCAAAAAGAACGGTGTGCCAGCTGGTGTACAACAGGAAGTAAGAGAGACACGTGCAACACCAAAACCGGTACGAACAGGAAGTATGAAGATTCCTGTCGGACGTGTAAATGAAGTATTAAAACAAGCGAAGCGTCAAGATTTAGAACAATTAAAAGCTGTATGGGGTGAGTTGTTAGGAAGACTCAAATCATATAACAAAGTAGCATTTGCTGTTTTATTAGAAAATAGCGAACCAGTGGCAGCTTCAGATGACACTTACGTTTTGGCATTTCAATATGAGATTCACTGTAAGATGGCGAGCGAAAATCGAGAAGCTATGGATACAGTAGAACAAGCTTTATTTGAATTGCTAAGTAAAAGGTTAAATATGATTGCCATTCCAAAAAGTGAATGGGGTAAAATCCGTGAAGACTTTTTACAACGTGAAGGTGGAGAGTCTGAAGAAAGCCAGGAGAAAAAGGAAGACCCTCTTATAGAAGAGGCAGTGAAATTAGTAGGACAAGAACTCATTGAAATAAAAGAATAATAATAATTAGGAGGAATTAATTATGATGCGTGGCGGAATGGGAAATATGAATAATATGATGAAACAAATGCAAAAGATGCAAAAGGACATGGCGAAAGCGCAAGAAGAGCTTGGTGAAAAAACAGTTGAAGGTACAGCTGGTGGCGGGATGATTACAGTTATTGCAAATGGTCACAAGCAAATTCTTGAAGTGAAGATTAAAGAAGAAGTTGTAGATCCAGAAGATATCGAAATGTTACAAGACTTAGTGTTAGCTGCAACAAATGATGCACTTAAAAAGGCTGATGAGCTTTCAAACTCTACAATGGGTAAATTTACAAAAGGCTTAAACTTACCAGGTGGAATGTTCTAGGAGGATATTGATATATGCATTATCCAGAACCAATATCAAAACTAATCGATAGTTTTATGAAGTTGCCAGGTATCGGACCGAAAACAGCGGTTCGATTGGCATTTTTCGTATTAGATATGAAAGAAGATGATGTGTTAGGTTTCGCGAAAGCACTTGTAAATGCGAAGCGAGATTTAGCGTATTGTTCTGTATGCG
>NZ_CP012099.1:32500-87500 GCF_001182785.1 Bacillus thuringiensis
TCTAGCGAGATAAAAGGTGCCTGTACCGCAAACCGACACAGGTAGGCGAGGAGAGAATCCTAAGGTGTGCGAGAGAACTCTGGTTAAGGAACTCGGCAAAATGACCCCGTAACTTCGGGAGAAGGGGTGCTTTCTTAACGGAAAGCCGCAGTGAATAGGCCCAAGCGACTGTTTAGCAAAAACACAGCTCTCTGCGAAGCCGTAAGGCGAAGTATAGGGGGTGACACCTGCCCGGTGCTGGAAGGTTAAGGAGAGGGGTTAGCGTAAGCGAAGCTCTGAACTGAAGCCCCAGTAAACGGCGGCCGTAACTATAACGGTCCTAAGGTAGCGAAATTCCTTGTCGGGTAAGTTCCGACCCGCACGAAAGGTGTAACGATTTGGGCACTGTCTCAACCAGAGACTCGGTGAAATTATAGTACCTGTGAAGATGCAGGTTACCCGCGACAGGACGGAAAGACCCCGTGGAGCTTTACTGTAGCCTGATATTGAATTTTGGTACAGTTTGTACAGGATAGGCGGGAGCCATTGAAACCGGAGCGCTAGCTTCGGTGGAGGCGCTGGTGGGATACCGCCCTGACTGTATTGAAATTCTAACCTACGGGTCTTATCGACCCGGGAGACAGTGTCAGGTGGGCAGTTTGACTGGGGCGGTCGCCTCCTAAAGTGTAACGGAGGCGCCCAAAGGTTCCCTCAGAATGGTTGGAAATCATTCGTAGAGTGCAAAGGCATAAGGGAGCTTGACTGCGAGACCTACAAGTCGAGCAGGGACGAAAGTCGGGCTTAGTGATCCGGTGGTTCCGCATGGAAGGGCCATCGCTCAACGGATAAAAGCTACCCCGGGGATAACAGGCTTATCTCCCCCAAGAGTCCACATCGACGGGGAGGTTTGGCACCTCGATGTCGGCTCATCGCATCCTGGGGCTGTAGTCGGTCCCAAGGGTTGGGCTGTTCGCCCATTAAAGCGGTACGCGAGCTGGGTTCAGAACGTCGTGAGACAGTTCGGTCCCTATCCGTCGTGGGCGTAGGAAATTTGAGAGGAGCTGTCCTTAGTACGAGAGGACCGGGATGGACGCACCGCTGGTGTACCAGTTGTTCTGCCAAGGGCATAGCTGGGTAGCTATGTGCGGAAGGGATAAGTGCTGAAAGCATCTAAGCATGAAGCCCCCCTCAAGATGAGATTTCCCATAGCGTAAGCTAGTAAGATCCCTGAAAGATGATCAGGTTGATAGGTTCGAGGTGGAAGCATGGTGACATGTGGAGCTGACGAATACTAATAGATCGAGGACTTAACCATATAATATGTAGCAAATGTTATCTAGTTTTGAAGGAATATGCCTTCAATAGTTTGGTGATGATGGCAGAGAGGTCACACCCGTTCCCATACCGAACACGGAAGTTAAGCTCTCTAGCGCCGATGGTAGTTGGGACCTTGTCCCTGTGAGAGTAGGACGTCGCCAAGCAAGCGAAAACACGAGTCATTTGACTCGTGTTTTTTTGTATTGTTAAAAAGAATGGAAAAGAAGTAATGGTAATACAAACACGTTGCCCAAGAGTTAATCATATTATATAAGAGATGGGTGTATATTTTTCTGTGAATTGTTAAGGATTAGAAGTATAAAATAAGTTCACTTAAATAGGGAGGGAAGGTTATGAAATTACAAAGTGAAGTTTGTATTGTTTGTGAGACAAAAAGAAAAGAAGGCATATATGTTTATAATAATTTAATATGTTATGAATGTGAAAAGGATATGGTGAATACAGAGACAGATGATCCGAAATATATACATTATTTAAAGCAACTTCGAAAATTAGAAGTATCATATTTTTAAATAGGCATATGCCTATTATTTTTTTTGTTCTGTATAATAGATAGAGAATGAATAATAAGGAAGAGATGTAGATGAATCAAAATCATATGCCTTTATATGAGGCGTTAATAGAGTTTAAAGAAAGAGGGCCGTTATCCTTTCATGTTCCAGGTCATAAGAATGGTTTAAACTTCCCTCAGGAGGCAATAAGAGAGTTTAAAGATATTCTATCTATTGATGTAACTGAGTTAGCAGGACTAGATGATTTGCATAGTCCGTTTGAATGTATAGATCAGGCACAACAATTATTGGCTGAAGTGTATGATACAAAGAGAAGTTATTTTTTAATTAATGGTTCAACAGTTGGGAACTTAGCAATGATTTTGTCTTGTTGCGGGGAACATGATATTGTTCTTGTACAAAGAAATTGTCATAAATCAATTATTAATGGTTTAAAGCTAGCGGGAGCAAATCCCATTTTTTTAGATCCATGGATTGATGAAACTTATAGCGTACCAGTGGGAGTTCGTAATGAAATTATTAAGAAAGCAATTGGAAAATATCCAAATGCGAAAGCACTCATTTTAACGCATCCTAATTATTATGGTATGGGGATGGATTTAGAGGCAAGCATCGCTTTTGCACATGCATATAAAATCCCTGTTTTGGTAGATGAGGCACATGGGGCACATCTTTGTTTGGGAGAACCATTCCCGAAATCAGCGTTAACATATGGTGCAGATATTGTAGTTCATTCTGCACATAAAACATTACCCGCAATGACAATGGGTTCCTATTTACATATAAATAGTCACTTAGTAGACGAAGAGAAGGTTACTACTTATTTAAGTATGCTACAATCTAGTAGTCCATCGTATCCAATTATGGCTTCCTTGGATATAGCACGCTTTACAATGGCACGTATAAAAGAAGAAGGTCATGGTGAAATTGTTGAGTTTTTACGGAGATTTAAGGAACGGTTACGTTCTATTCCCCAAATCGCCATTTTAGAATATCCGTTGCAAGACGAGTTAAAGGTTACCGTGCAAACTCGTTGTCAGTTATCAGGCTACGAATTACAGTCCGTATTTGAAAAGGTCGGTATATATACAGAGATGGCTGATCCGTACAATGTTCTATTTATTTTACCCCTGCAAGCAAATGAGGGGTATATGAAGGTTATAGAGATGATTCGAGTAGCATTGCAACATCATGACGTGAAAGACAAGAGGGAATCTATTCGTTATACTTATAAAGATGAATTCTCTCCTTTGCCGTATACGTATAAACAACTAGAAGGATATGGAACAAAGATCGTATCTATAGAAGAGGCTGTTGGAATGATAGCGGCGGAAATGGTAATTCCGTATCCACCTGGAATTCCATTGGTTATATATGGAGAGAGAATTACTTCAGAGCATAAAGAGCAAATTATGTATTTAGAGAGAGCAGGAGCTCGTTTTCAAGGTAATACGAAATATATGAAAGTGTATGATATAGAAAGTAGGTTTTAGGATGAAGGGATTATTTGTAACAATTGAGGGCCCAGAAGGTTCAGGTAAAACAACGTTAATTAAAAGCTTATTGCCATATTTTGAACAAAAAGCACAAAAGGTAATGGCGACAAGGGAACCAGGTGGTATTGCAATTTCTGAGGACATTAGGACGATTTTACATAAACAAGAATATACGATGATGGAAGCACGTACAGAAGCGCTTCTTTATGCTGCTGCGCGCAGACAACATTTAGTAGAAAAAGTTATGCCAGCACTTAATGAGAACTATCTCGTGTTATGTGATCGTTTTATAGATAGTTCTTTAGCATATCAAGGCTATGCAAGAGGATTGGGTATGGATAAGGTATTTGAAATAAATCGTTTCGCAACAGAGGACTGTATGCCTAGTTTAACAATTTATCTAGACATTGAGCCTGAGGTTGGTTTGGCTCGGATTGAAAAAGATGCAGGACGCGAAGTAAATCGATTAGATATGGAAGATATCTCTTTCCATAAACGTGTGCGCGAAGGGTATTTAAAAGTTGTAGAACGTTTCTCGGATCGTATTGTATTGGTAAATGCTGATCAGCCGATGGAAAAACTTATAGAAGAAGTTGTTCAGATTATAGAAGATAAATTGTTATAATAGAAGGAAAGAATGAAATAAGTGAGGTATGCATTATGACGAAGACGTGGGAGCAGCTTTCTGCTATACAACCCATCGGTGTAAAAATGTTGATGAATAGCATTGCAAAAGAGCGTATATCCCACGCTTACTTGTTAGAGGGAGGGAAAGGTACGGGAAAGTTTGCGACAGCAATTCAAATGGCAAAGAGTTTCCTCTGTTCTCAGCGGAATGGAGTAGAGCCCTGTCATGTATGCACAAATTGTAAGCGAATTGATTCAGGTAACCACCCTAACTTACATATTGTAAAACCAGACGGATTATCTATTAAGAAGCAGCAAATTCATGATTTACAAGAAGAGTTTTCAAAAACAGGATTAGAGGCAAATAAAAAATTATATATTATTGAGCACGCAGATCGTATGACAGCAAATGCGGCAAATACACTTTTGAAATTTTTAGAAGAACCAAGTAGTGATACAACCGCTATTTTACTTACTGAACAAAGTCATCAAATTTTAAATACGATTTTATCTCGCTGCCAAGTTGTTACGTTTAGACCGTTACCTACGGAATCTTTAATTAGAAGATTACAGGATGAAGGTATTACAGCATCTTTATCGACACTTGCTGCCCAACTCACAAATAGTTTTGATGAAGCTTTAGCTTTATGTAGTGATGAATGGTTTGCACAAGCACGAGCTTTAGTGATAAAATTATGTGAAGCGCTCGAAAAAGATAAAACCTCTATTTTTTTTGTACAAGAAAAATGGGGAAAACACTTTGGAGAGAAAGAACAATTACAGCAAGGGTTAGATATGTTACTCCTTATTTATAAGGATTTATTATATGTTCAACTTGGAGAAGAAGATCGTCTTGTTTTTCATGAGCAGAAAGAGATGTTTGAATCGTTTTCCTATGCTCAGAAGCGCATTGTATCAGCTCTCTTTAATATATTAGAGGCAAAAAATAGAATCAACGCTAATGTAAATGCGCAGCTTGTGTTCGAACAGTTAGTGTTGCGGTTGCAGGAGGGATGACCGTTTTGTATGATGTAGTAGGTGTTCGCTTTAAGAAGGCCGGAAAGGTATATTACTTTGATCCAAATCAGTTCGATATCTCTGAAAATGAGTTTGTCATTGTAGAAACGGTAAGAGGTATTGAATACGGAAAAGTAGTTATTACCAAAAAGCAAGTTGATGAAAACGACGTTGTATTACCGCTAAAAAAGGTTATTCGTATTGCAAATGAAAATGATCGTACCATTGTTGAAGAGAACAAACATGCTGCAAAAGAAGCATATCAAGTCTGTCAACAAAAGGTAGTAGAGCATAATCTCGATATGAAACTTGTAGATGTAGAGTATACATTCGATCGTAATAAGATTATTTTCTATTTTACTGCGGATGGTCGGATCGATTTCCGCGAACTAGTGAAGGACTTAGCGGCAATTTTTAGAACAAGAATTGAACTAAGACAAATTGGTGTTCGTGATGAAGCGAAGATGCTAGGTGGTATTGGTCCATGTGGTCGTATGCTTTGTTGTTCTACTTTTTTAGGAGATTTTGAACCTGTATCCATTAAAATGGCAAAGGATCAAAATTTATCATTAAATCCTGCAAAAATCTCTGGTTTATGTGGTCGCTTAATGTGTTGCTTAAAATATGAGAATGATGAATATGAGGCAGCAAAGGAACAACTTCCTGATTTAGATCAACGTATACAAACCCCGCATGGTACTGGCCGTGTTATCGGATTAAATATTTTAGAAAGATTAATTCAAGTGGAACTAGTAGACAAGGAACGGATAGTAGAATATACGTTAGATGAGTTAGTGAATAAAGGGGTCGTTTCGAGTCAAACCACAGATTAATGAGGTGGGTGCTTGTGGAGAAAAAAGATATTTTTGAATCGGTTTCTAGTATGGAAGAGCAAATTGGACATTTATACAAACAGTTGGGAGAGTTAAAACAGCATCTTGCAGAGTTGTTGGAAGAAAACCAGCATATAAAAATGGAAAATAACAATTTGCGACACCGTTTTGAAGAAGTGCAGAATAAAGAAAAACAAAAAACTCAAAAACGTAAAGAAGTGAAGCCGAAAACAGATATTGGTGAAGGCTATGACAATTTAGCGAGACTGTATCAAGAAGGTTTTCATATTTGCAATCTACATTATGGAAGTGTACGTAAAGAGGGAGATTGTTTGTTCTGTCTGTCATTCTTAAATAAAAAGTGAAATTACCTTTCCAATTATAATTGGAAAGGTAATTTTTTATACATGAAATAGGGTAGGTTAAGGGTAAGAAAAGGAGCAGTATATGAATTTATATGAAGATGAACGTTTAGATTACTTATTAGCGCAAGACATGAAGATTATACAAAGCCCATCAGTATTTAATTTTTCTTTAGATGCTGTTTTACTGGCAGATTTTGCATGGGTACCAATTCAAAAGGGGAATTTACTTGATTTGTGTACAGGTAACGCAGTTGTCCCCCTTCTATTAAGTACAAGAACAAAAGGAAAGATTACTGGTGTGGAAATTCAAGAACGCTTATATGATATGGGAGTAAGAAGTGTTCAATACAATGGGTTGGAAGAAAGAATTCACCTCATACATGGAGACTTGAAAGATATGCCAGAGAAACTCGGGCGTCATCAATATGATGTTGTTACATGTAATCCGCCATATTTTCAAACACCTCAAACTTCAGAGAAAAATATGAATGAACATTTAGCAATAGCTCGTCATGAAATTATGTGTACATTAGAAGATGTTGTATCTGCAAGTAGTCAGTTAGTAAAACAAGGCGGGAAAGTAGCGTTTGTACATCGTCCAGGACGATTACTCGACATTATCACATTAATGCGTAAATATAAAATTGAACCAAAGCGTGTGCGATTTGTTTATCCTAAGATTGGAAAAGAAGCAAATACATTGTTAATTGAAGGAATTAAGGATGGAAATGCAGATTTGAAAATTTTACCACCACTCGTTGTATATGAGAACAATAACGAATATACAAAGGAGATACGTTCAATTTTATATGGAGAAGAATAAGCATTTTTTTTATGTAGTAGAGTGCTCTGATGGAAGTTATTATGCTGGATATACAAACCATATCGAAAAACGAATTCAGACTCATAATAGCGGCAAAGGAGCTAGGTATACACGTGCGAGGCTTCCTGTCGTTTTAAAATATGTAGAGACTCACGAAGATAAGCGTACAGCTATGCAAGCGGAGTATTATTTTAAGCAATTAACGAGAAAACAAAAAGAGGCATATATGCAAAAAGGAGAACGCTATGTGGCAACAAAAAAGCTTTCAACAAAATGAAAAGGGAGTTTTATATTTAGTACCAACTCCTATTGGGAATTTAGAAGATATGACATTTCGTGCAATCCGAATTTTAAAAGAAGTTGATTTAATTGCTGCTGAAGATACGAGACAAACGAAAAAACTTTGTAATTACTTTGAAATTGAAACACCTGTCACGAGTTATCATGAGCATAATAAAGAAGTAAGTGGAAAGAGAATATTAGAGAAGTTAGAGGATGGAAAGAATGTAGCACTTGTTAGTGACGCTGGTATGCCGTGTATTTCCGATCCAGGTTACGATATTGTTGTTGAGGCAGTAGCTGAGCAATATCATGTAATTCCGCTTCCTGGAGCAAATGCAGCCCTTACAGCATTAATTGCATCCGGTCTTGAAACAAAGCAGTTTTATTTCTATGGTTTCTTGCAGAGAAACAAAAAGGAACGGAAGATGGAGTTAGAAAAGCTTCGTTATGTACAAACTACAATGATGTTTTATGAAGCGCCTCATCGTTTAGATGATACTTTAATTTCGATGCAGGAAGTGTTGGGAAATAGAGAGATTGTATTATGTCGAGAGTTAACGAAAAAATTTGAGGAATTTATTCGAGGGACAATCGAAGAAGCAATTGAGTGGACGAAGCAAAATGAAGTACGTGGTGAGTTTTGTATTTTAGTAGCTGGTTCAACAGAAGAACCTGCTCCAGAAGAACAATGGTGGGAATCTCTTTCAGTATATGATCATATTGAACACTATATAAATGAAAAAGGTATGAATTCAAAAGAAGCGATTAAAACAGTCGCTAAAGATCGAGATTTGTCGAAAAGAGATGTATATCAAATCTATCATGTCGATAAAAAATAAGCTTCTCATAATTGAGAAGCTTATTTTGCTGTTTCGATATAATCTTGAAGTTCGTTTAAGATTTGCTCAGCGCCTTCTTTGCTTAAGATGATTTTACCTTCAGCTAAAGAAAGGTTACCGTCAGATACTTCACCAGTTACTTGGCAAGTCATGTTTGGTTTATATTTCTTTAAGATGATTTTTTCGTCATCAACATAGATTTCAAGAGCGTCCTTTTCTGCAATACCTAAAGTACGGCGTAATTCGATTGGAATTACTACACGACCTAATTCATCAACTTTACGAACAATACCAGTAGATTTCATAATTTTTTTCCTCCTAAATAAATAGTTTATAAGTTTCGAGTCTATTTTTAGATTCGTCATTTTTCGACAAAATACCCTATGGACATATGATACCAATCATTTACATTTCCGTCAATTCTTAAATTCTATATTTTTTAAAAAGATTTATAGATTTCTTATTTCTTATATATAATAGATTGAGAGGAAATTCCACAATTATTTACATTTTTTTCTGAAAAATTAACAAATTTAAGTGGAGATTGTATATTTTTTGAAATATGAGCAATAGATGATAAAGATATCGAGCATTAAGACCCAAAATTCAAAATTAGGTTGGCGTAAAGAAGATAAGTTAGATTCGGGCTGCTCGTAAAAGCCGGATTGATGTGGGCTAATAATCAGTGGTGATGAAGAAAAACCCCACTGATTAAAGTTTCACTTTATATATGAGTTTTTGATATACTGTTTATAAATACATATGAGGTTATTCGGGAGGTCCAAAACAATGACAGAGGAAAATAAGTCCTTTTATATTACTACCCCAATTTATTATCCAAGTGGAAAATTACACATTGGACATGCTTATACGACAGTAGCAGGAGATGCGATGGCACGATATAAGCGTATGCAAGGATATAATGTGCATTATTTAACAGGAACTGATGAGCATGGACAGAAGATCCAAAAGAAAGCAGAAGAGTTAAATATTACGCCACAGGCATATGTTGATAATATTGTTGCAGGAATTAAAGAGCTTTGGGAGAAGATGGATATCTCTTATGATGATTTTATTCGTACAACTGAAGATCGTCATAAAGATGTTGTCGAAAAAATCTTTAAGCAATTAGTAGATCAAGGTGATATTTATCTTGATGAATATGAAGGTTGGTATTCTGTACAAGATGAGACGTTCTATACAGAGCACCAATTAGTAGATCCAATTATGGAAGGCGACAAAGTAGTTGGAGGAAAAAGCCCAGATAGTGGTCATGATGTAGAACTTGTTCGTGAAGAATCTTATTTCTTTAGAATGGGTAAATATGTCGACAGACTATTAAAGTTCTATGAAGATAATCCACATTTCATTCAGCCGGAGTCTCGTAAAAATGAAATGATTAATAATTTTATTAAACCAGGATTAGAAGATTTAGCAGTTTCTCGTACTTCATTTGACTGGGGGGTTCGTGTTCCTGGTAACCCAAAACACGTTATTTACGTATGGGTTGACGCATTATCTAACTATATTACGGCATTAGGTTATGGTACAGCAAATGAAGAGAAATATAAAAAATTCTGGCCTGCAGATGTGCATTTAGTCGGGAAAGAAATTGTTCGTTTCCATACAATTTATTGGCCGATAATTTTAATGGCATTAGATTTACCTCTTCCGAAGAAAGTCTTTGCTCATGGCTGGATTTTAATGAAGGATGGAAAGATGAGTAAGTCAAAAGGAAACGTAGTAGATCCAGTTACATTAATCGATCGTTACGGATTAGATGCATTACGTTATTACTTACTTCGTGAAGTTCCATTTGGATCTGATGGCGTATTCACACCAGAAGGATTTGTGGAGCGTATTAATTTCGACTTAGCAAATGACTTAGGTAATTTATTAAATCGTACAGTAGCTATGATTGATAAGTACTTTAACGGAGAAATCCCTGCATTTAAAGCAAATGTAACGGAATTTGATGAAACGTTAGTAATGTTTGCACAAGATACTTTGAAAAAAGTAGAAGAAGCAATGGAGAATATGGAGTTCTCTGTAGCGTTAGGATCTATTTGGCAATTGGTTAGTCGTACGAATAAATATATTGATGAAACGCAACCATGGGTATTAGCGAAAGATGAGAATGATCGTGAAAAATTAGCTTCTGTAATGGCTCATTTAGCAGAAGTACTTCGTCAAACAGGTATTATGCTTATGCCGTTCTTAACAGTAGCACCAAGCAAGATGTTTGCTCAGCTTGGCCTTACTGAAGAAGCTTATAAATCTTGGGAAAGTCTATCTACAATTGGCTGCATTCCAGCTGGAACAAAAGTAGAAAAAGGAAACCCAATTTTCCCTCGTTTAGAAATAGAAGTGGAAGTAGAGTACATTAAAGAACAAATGAAAAGCTCTGCTCCTAAAGTAGAAGAGAAAAAAGAAGAAGAACCGAAGGCAGAAGAAATTACAATTGATGATTTCTTTAAAGTAGAATTACGCGTAGCTGAAGTACTATCTGCTGAACCTGTGAAAAAAGCAGACAAGTTGTTAAAAATTCAACTAGACTTAGGCACAGAAAAGCGTCAAGTTGTTTCTGGAATTGCAAAATTCTATTCGCCGGAAGACTTAAAAGGTAAAAAGGTTATTTGTGTAACAAACTTAAAACCTGTAAAATTACGCGGTGAATTATCGCAAGGCATGATTTTAGCGGGTGAAGAGAATGGCGTATTGTCATTAGCATCAATTGACCAAAATCTACCAAATGGTACAAAAATCAAGTAATTAAGACAAGAAAAGAGATGTTTCACGTGTAACATGTGTGAAGCGTCTTTTTTCTTTTTACACTCTCTATTTTTGCATTAAGATTGTAGTATTGTTATCGTTAAGTTATTAAAGAACTTATTTTTGTAGAATAAACTTGATTTCAATATAAAAGGAGTTATGTATTATGTTGTTTGATACACATTCACATTTGAATGCAGAGCAATTTGAAGAAGATTTGCAAGAAGTTATTGTCCGAATGAAAGAAGCGGGAGTTACTTATACAGTTGTTGTTGGTTTTGATGAAGTAACGATAAAAAAGGCGATGGAATTAGCTGAATCCTATGATTTTATTTACGCTGCGGTTGGATGGCATCCAGTTGATGCAATTGACATGACAGAAGAACATTTAGCTTGGTTAGAAGAACTTGCTTCTCATCCTAAAGTCGTTGCACTTGGAGAAATGGGCTTAGATTATCACTGGGATAAGTCTCCAAAAGAAATACAGAAAGAAGTATTTCGTAAACAAATTGCATTAGCTAAAAAAGTGAAATTGCCGATTATTATACATAACCGCGATGCAACTCAAGATATTGTTGATATTCTAGAAGAAGAGAATGCAGCTGAAGTAGGAGGCATTATGCATTGCTTTAGCGGCAGCGTAGAAGTAGCAGAGCGATGTGTTGATATGAACTTTTTAATTTCATTAGGCGGACCAGTTACATTTAAAAATGCTAAGAAGCCGAAAGAGGTTGCTACGGAGATTTCATTAGAGAAATTGTTAATAGAGACGGATTGTCCGTATTTAACGCCGCATCCATTTCGAGGGAAACGAAATGAACCGAGTTATGTAAAACTCGTAGCAGAAGAAATTGCGAATTTAAAAGGAATTTCTTATGAGGAAGTAGCAGAAGTGACAACCAAAAATGCAAAAGTTTTATTTGGTATTGAATAAAAAAGAATGGGGAAACCTGTTCTTTTTTGTTTTGAGAAAACACTAGTAGAAGTGATGAAGAAAATAAATGTGAATGATGAAGTGTTACAATAAGGACAGAGAACAAAGATTTTTCTATTCTATTTTTTAAAATATAGGAATGGGGAAAATAATAATGGAAAAGTCGTCATTTTTTTGTTTTACTAAGTAGAGACGAAACGAGTGTGGAGGCAAGCATGAAAATAAAAGAGATTATCGTTGTAGAAGGTAAAGATGATACAGTTGCGATTAAGCGTGCTGTTGATGCGGATACAATTGAAACGAACGGTTCAGCAATCGGTGATCATGTTATTGAGCAAGTTAAATTAGCGCAGCAAAAAAGGGGCGTTATTATTTTCACAGATCCGGATTATCCTGGAGAGCGTATTCGAAAAATTATTTCTGACAAGGTTCCCGGCTGTAAGCATGCCTTTTTACCGAAGGAAGAAGCGCTTGCTAAAAGGAAAAAGGGTGTTGGGATCGAACATGCTTCTAATGAGTCGATTCGCCGTGCTCTAGAGAATATACATGAAGAAATGGAAGCTTACACAAGTGAAATTAGCTGGAGTGATTTAGTCGATGCAGGCTTAGTGGGCGGAGAAATGGCAAAGAGCCGCAGAGAAAGAATGGGTAAGCTATTAAAGATTGGTTATACAAATGCAAAACAGTTACATAAACGATTACAGATGTTTCAAGTTTCAAAGGAATCATTTGGAGAAGCTTATAAGCAAGTAATACAGGAGGAAAAAAAATGAAGGATATCGCAACGCCAAATCGTACTAAAGACATCGTTGAAAAGTATGGATTTTCATTCAAAAAAAGTTTAGGGCAAAACTTTTTAATTGATACAAATGTATTAAATCGTATTGTCGATCATGCAGAAATTGATTCAGAAAGTGGTGCAATTGAAATTGGACCAGGTATTGGTGCATTAACAGAGCAATTAGCGAAGCGTGCTAAAAAAGTAGTGGCTTTTGAGATTGATCAAAGACTATTACCAATTTTAGATGAGACGTTAGCGCCATATGGTAACGTTACAGTTATTAATAAAGACGTACTAAAAGCGGATGTACATGAAGTATTTAATGAGCAATTTGAAGAAGGGCAAGATGTAATGGTAGTAGCTAACTTACCATACTATATAACAACGCCAATTTTATTTAAATTGCTTGAAGAAAAGTTACCAGTTCGTGGGTTTGTTGTTATGATGCAAAAAGAAGTTGGAGATCGTTTAGCTGCTAAACCTGGAACGAAAGAGTATGGTTCTTTATCGATTGCCATTCAGTATTATACAGAAGTTGAAACAGTTATGACTGTACCGCGTACAGTGTTTGTACCACAGCCAAATGTTGATTCTGCAATTATTCGCCTTCTAAAGCGCCCTAAACCGGTTGTAGAGGTGAAGGATGAAACGTTCTTCTTTGAAGTAGTACGAGCGAGTTTCGCACAGCGCCGTAAAACTTTAATGAATAATTTATCAAATAATTTAAATGGTTTCCCGAAAGATAAGGAGTTATTGGATCAAATTTTAACAGAAGTAGGAATTGATCCAAAGCGAAGAGGCGAAACGCTATCTATTGAAGAGTTTGCAACATTAAGTAATGCATTAGTTATTCATAAATTATCATAAGAATATGCAAGGGACAGTTCAACTTGAACTGTCCCTTTTGTCACCTTTCGCCCTCTAAATTCATATTTTAAAAACAGGTAAGATGGCCTAATGAGTTTGGAGGTAGGAGAATGGCTTTACATGTTGGAGAATTAGTGGAACGATATTCTCATAAGAGGGATATTCTTTTTCGTATTATAGAAATAAAAGGCGAGATAGCTATATTGTTTGGAGAGGAAATTAGACTGGTGGCGGATGCGCCACTTGAAGATTTAATTAGTATAGATCAACGAGAACATAAAAAAAGGGTGAAGCGTGAGAAAGAAACAATGGAGCGCACGTATCGTTTGTTTCAACAAGATTATGTATTAATGAAACAAAGGCATGAACATACTTCAACTGGTGGATACACAAGTGAGGTGAATTATTTTCAAATGCCGGGACGTGTATTGCATATAGATGGAGACCCTTTATATTTGCGCAAGTGTTTAGACTTATATAATAAAATTGGCGTTCCTGTACAAGGTATTCATTGTAAAGAAACGGAGATGCATGAAAAAGTAGTAGATTTAATAGATCACTTTCGCCCAGACATTCTCGTTATTACAGGGCATGATGCATATACAAAATCAAAAGGAGTGAAGGGAGATTTAGCAGCATATAGGCATTCAAGGCATTTTGTACAGGCTGTTCGAGAAGTGCGAAAAAAATATCCATCATTGGATCAACTTGTTATTTTTGCTGGGGCATGTCAATCTCACTTTGAGGCACTAATTCGTGCAGGGGCCAATTTCGCTAGTTCACCATCTAGAATTAATATTCATGCACTAGATCCTGTATATGTAGTTGGTAAAATTAGTTTTACTTCATTTATGGAGAGAGTCAATGTATGGGATGTCGTACGTAATACAATTACTGGTGAAAAGGGACTAGGCGGCATTGAAACGAGAGGGATTTTACGAACGGGATTACCTTTTCAACATTACGAAGAGTAAGCAGGATACATATGTATCTTGCTTTTTTGTATGGAAGGATTTAAATGAATTTGGATAAAAAGAGGCAAGAACGTACAGACTACGTAATGATACTTTTACAATATAGTATTTCTTCTATCTATTCAAACGCAGGATGATATTAGCTGTGAATCGCGGTTAATAATTAGGATAGATATATCGTGTTTTAAGTGTTCAATCTAAATTACAGCGAGGTGTAGCGAAGTATATGTCAAAACGTTTAGATGAAATTAAAAGCGAATTAGATCACCATCTTGGACAGCGACTTATGTTAAAAGCAAATAGTGGAAGAAGAAAAACTGTAGAGCAATCAGGTGTACTAGCAGAAACATACCGTTCTGTTTTTGTTGTACAATTGGATCAACAAGAAGATGCGTTGCAACGTGTATCTTATAGTTACGCAGATGTTTTAACAGAGACAGTAGAGTTAACATTTTATGGAGACCCTCATAGTGAGGTCATTTTATAATTCGTATATCATTACATATATTCCCATAAATGAAAAGCTATATTATTTTGCATACTAACTATACCGTAGCAAAATAAGGAGGGACTCTGCATTGAGTAGACGAAGAGGTGTCATGTCAAACCAATTTAAAGAAGAGCTAGCAAAAGAGCTTGGCTTTTATGATGTTGTTCAGAAAGAAGGATGGGGCGGAATTCGTGCGAAAGATGCTGGTAACATGGTGAAACGTGCTATAGAAATTGCAGAACAGCAATTAATGAAACGAAACCAGTAGTTGTAAGATACTTTCTATGCTACGGTGGCCGAGGAGACATTCCTCGGCTTTTTGTACTCTAAAAGGTGCCATCATTTTACATAAGTAGTTTCATTCTGAATGCTTTTCGTTATAATTAGGGAAGTGTCATCGTCTTACTATAAATTTATGGTAAAATAAACGATAAAAGATTGAGTACATAGAGTGGGTGAATAGATTGAAGCTACTAGTGAAAGCACCAGCAAAGATTAATCTGTCGTTAGATGTACTGGGAAAAAGACAAGACGGATATCATGAAGTGAAAATGATTATGACAACCATTGATTTAGCAGATCGTCTAGAACTAACGGAATTAGCAGAAGACCGTATTGAAATTTTATCCCATAATCGGTATGTCCCAGACGACCAACGGAATTTAGCTTATCAGGCAGCGAGATTATTAAAAGAGAAGTTTAATGTAAAAAAAGGTGTATCTATTACTATTGAAAAAACGATTCCAGTAGCAGCTGGATTAGCAGGTGGAAGTAGTGATGCAGCAGCGACATTACGTGGTCTTAATAAATTATGGAATTTAGGGCTTACAATTGATGAGTTAGCAGAGCTTGGCGCAGAAATTGGATCAGATGTGTCGTTCTGTGTATACGGCGGCACAGCAATTGCTACTGGAAGAGGAGAGAAAATTGAGCATATAAAGACTCCGCCTTCTTGTTGGGTTATTTTAGCGAAACCACATATAGGTGTATCTACTGCTGATGTGTATGGAAATTTAAAGTTAAATCGAGTTACACATCCAAATGTAGATAAAATGGTTGATGTCATAAATTCTGGGGATTATAAAGGGATTTGTGATACTGTTGGTAATGTTTTAGAAGATGTAACATTTGGAATGCATCCTGAAGTTGCCCGTATTAAATCACAGATGAAGCGATTCGGAGCGGATGCTGTATTGATGAGTGGAAGTGGTCCAACTGTATTTGGACTTGTACACCATGATTCGCGAATGCATCGCATTTATAACGGATTAAAAGGATTTTGTGAACAAGTCTATGCGGTACGTTTATTAGGAGAGCGAGAAACGCTTGAATAAAGACGTATAATACGTTATGATTTGTTTAGAATATTCGTGATTTGAGGTGAGAGTATGAAAATTAGAAGAAGTACAAGATTAGTCGATATGACTTATTACTTGCTACAAAACCCTCGTCGGCTAGTATCTCTCACTTTTTTTGCTGAAAGGTATCAATCGGCTAAGTCTTCCATTAGTGAAGATTTAGTTATTATTAAGCAAACGTTTGAACAACAAGGGGTCGGCACATTGCAAACGATACCAGGAGCAGCAGGAGGAGTGAAATATATACCGTATATAAGTGAAGAAGAGGCAGATCTAATTATTGATGAGCTTTGTGGCTTATTTGAAAACCCAGATCGTATTTTGCCTGGCGGTTACTTATACATGACAGATTTATTGAGTAATCCTCGCCATATTAATGGCGCGGGTCGTTTGTTTGCTTCTGTTTTTGCTAGACAACCAATTGATGCAGTTATGACTGTGGCAACGAAGGGGATTCCACTTGCTTATGCAGTGGCAAATTACTTAGATGTACCAGTTGTAATTGCAAGGAAAGATAATAAGGTAACAGAAGGTCCGACTGTTAGTATTAACTATGTGTCGGGTTCCTCTAAACGAATTCAAACAATGACATTAGCAAAACGCAGCCTTCCAGAAGGATCGAATGTTTTAATTATTGATGACTTCATGAAAGCTGGCGGAACGATTCAAGGTATGATGAGTATGTTAGAAGAGTTCAAGGCTAATGTTGTTGGTATTGGTGTATTAGTAGAATCCACAGATATTGAAGAACGACTAATTAATAATTTTGTATCATTAATTCGTCTATCGGAAGTTGATGTGAAAGAAAAAACGATTCAAGTGGAAAAGGGGAATTATTCTCTTGCACCATTTGATGAAGGGCTTGTAGAGGCTGAATAAAGGATAGAGCAGATAGCTCTATCTTTTTTTATTTTATTTATAGATTATAAAATAGATGGACAAACTGCCTTTCGTACACTATTTTTAAAGAGTAAAATAAATAATAAAAGGGTGAAAAGTATGAAAGTTGTTCAAACAAGCAAGGCACCACAAGCAATTGGACCTTATTCGCAGGGGATTATTGTAAATAATATGTTCTATAGCTCAGGACAAATTCCATTAACGGCAAATGGGGAGCTTGTAACAGGAGATGTAACAGTACAAACAGAACAAGTATTTCAAAATTTACAAGCGGTATTAGAGGAAGCAGGTGCTTCATTTGATACAGTCGTAAAAACAACAGTATTTTTAAAGGACATGGATGATTTTAGTGCTGTGAATGAAGTATATAGCTCTTATTTCTCTACTCATAAACCAGCTCGATCTTGTGTACAAGTAGCAAAATTACCGAAAGATGTTTCCGTTGAAATTGAAGTAATCGCCCTAGTTAAGTAACCTTTTGTAAGCGATAACCTCTACTAATCTCTATATTCAACTACATTAAAAATTTTTATCTTAAAAATTTTTAAAAAATTAAAGGGAAAATAGAAAATTTGTGGAATTTATACAAATATATCGCTTATTTAGAAAAGGGTGGTGAACACAAGATGGAAGTGACTGACGTAAGATTACGCCGCGTAAACACAGAAGGCCGCATGAGAGCAATTGCCTCTATTACTTTGGACCATGAATTTGTTGTTCATGATATTCGTGTAATTGATGGTAATAATGGATTGTTTGTAGCAATGCCAAGTAAACGTACTCCAGATGGAGAGTTCCGTGACATTGCACATCCGATTAATTCTGGTACACGCTCTAAAATTCAAGATGCGGTTTTAACAGAGTATCATCGTTTAGGCGAGTTAGAAGAGGTTGAGTTTGAAGAAGCAGGTGCTTCGTAAAATTCGAATGAAAAGGGCTTTGATAAAAAGTCTTATAATTTTGTAGCAAACTCCTGTAAGCATTTACAGGAGTTTGTTTTTTTTTTGCTTTATATTCGGAAATTTCATAATCCATTAACATAAAAAGAAGAAACTACTAATTTTTTCAAAATCATTTTAAATAGTATAGCTTATTTCTTAAAAAAGATACTAAAGAGTAAAACATCTTATAAGAATTATGGTAAAATTTAATAGTTAAAATGTGTTTCTTGAAATATATGATGATTTAGGATAATATCTTTAATGGATAAATAGGTTGCGATGGAGGGTCTATATGTCAAACAGATTTGCAGTGATTCTAGCTGCAGGTAAAGGCACACGTATGAAGTCTAAGCTATACAAAGTGCTGCATCCTGTATGTGGAAAACCTATGGTACAACACGTAGTCGATCAAGTATCTCAATTAGGATTGCAGAAACTTGTAACGGTTGTTGGACATGGTGCTGAAATGGTACAAGAACAGCTAGGGAACGTAAGTGAGTTTGCATTACAAGCAGAACAACTTGGTACAGCACATGCTGTAGATCAAGCTGCAAGTGTACTTGCAAATGAAGAAGGAACAACTTTAGTTATTTGTGGTGATACGCCGCTAATAACTGCTGAAACGATGGAAGCATTACTTCAGCAACATAAAGAAGCAGGAGCAATGGCTACGGTGCTAACAGCGTACATAGAAGAACCTGCTGGATATGGCCGTATTGTTCGTAATGAGAATGGTCATGTTGAAAAGATTGTTGAGCATAAAGATGCAAATGAGAAAGAATTAGCTATTAAAGAAATCAATACAGGTACGTATTGTTTTGATAATAAGGCTTTATTTGCTTCACTTTCTAAAGTTTCAAATGATAACGTGCAAGGTGAATATTACCTTCCAGATGTTATTGAGATTTTAAAAAATGAAGGTCATATCGTATCAGCTTATCAAACAGAGCAGTTCGATGAAACGTTAGGTGTTAACGACAGAGTCGCTCTATCGCAAGCGGAAATTATTATGAAAAACCGTATCAACCGAAAGAACATGGTAAATGGTGTTACAATTATTGATCCAAGTAACACTTATATTTCTGCTGATGCAATTATCGGTAGTGATACAGTTCTTCATCCAGGAACAATTATTGAGGGGAACACTGTAATTGGTTCTGATTGTGAAATTGGACCGCATACAGTAATTCGTGATAGTGAAATTGGAGATCGTACGACAATTCGTCAATCTACTGTACATGATAGTAAACTTGGTACAGAAGTATCGGTTGGTCCATTTGCACATATTCGCCCAGATTCAGTTATTGGAGATGAAGTACGCGTTGGAAACTTCGTGGAAATCAAAAAGACTGTCTTTGGTAATAGAAGTAAAGCTTCACACTTGAGTTATATCGGGGATGCACAAGTTGGAGAAGACGTGAATCTTGGTTGTGGTTCAATTACGGTGAACTATGACGGTAAGAATAAATTCAAAACTGTGATTGGTAATGGGGTATTTATTGGATGTAATTCAAACCTTGTTGCTCCAGTAACAGTTGAAGATGGTGCTTATGTGGCAGCAGGCTCTACAATTACAGAGAATGTTCCATCAAAAGCATTATCGGTAGCACGTGCACGTCAAGTTAACAAAGAAGACTATGTTGATCAATTGCTGAATAAGAAAAAATCATAATGTGGAGGGTTAATCTAGATGTCGACTCAATATCTAAATTCTAATTTGAAAGTATTCTCTTTAAACTCTAATAAGGAACTTGCTGAGCAGATTGCAAAGCATATTGGAGTAGGGCTAGGAAAATGTTCTGTTGATCGTTTTAGTGATGGAGAAGTTCAAATTAACATTGAAGAAAGTATCCGTGGTTGCGATGTATTCATTATTCAATCTACAAGCTTCCCAGTAAACGAACATATCATGGAATTACTTATTATGATCGATGCATTAAAACGTGCATCTGCGAAAACAATTAATATTGTTATTCCTTACTATGGTTATGCGCGTCAAGACCGTAAAGCGCGTTCTCGTGAACCAATTACATCGAAACTTGTAGCAAACTTGCTTGAAACAGCAGGTGCAACTCGTGTAATCACTCTAGATTTACATGCTCCACAAATTCAAGGGTTCTTTGATATCCCAATCGACCACTTAATGGGTGTACCGATTCTGTCTGATTACTTTGAAACAAAAGGTCTTAAAGATATCGTAATCGTGTCTCCTGATCATGGTGGTGTAACTCGTGCAAGAAAAATGGCAGATCGTCTAAAAGCGCCAATCGCTATTATTGATAAGCGTCGTCCTCGCCCGAACGTATCAGAGGTAATGAACATTATCGGTAATATTGAAGGCAAAACAGCAATTTTAATTGATGACATCATTGATACAGCTGGTACAATTACATTAGCAGCAAACGCTCTTGTTGAGAACGGCGCTTCTGAAGTATATGCTTGCTGTACACACCCAGTATTATCTGGCCCAGCAATTGAGCGTATTCAAAATTCAAATATTAAAGAGTTAGTTGTAACGAACTCTATCGTATTACCGGAAGAGAAGAAAATCGACAAAGTACATGAACTTTCAGTTGCTCCATTAATCGGAGAAGCAATCATTCGTGTATACGAAGAAGAATCTGTGAGTGTATTATTCAATTAATTGGATAGAATGAGACGTAACCAAAATTGGTTACGTCTTTTCGTATCGAAAAAAGAAAGTAGTGGTACAAGAATGAAATTGATAGTAGGACTTGGGAACCCAGGTAGAGAATATGAATTAACAAGGCATAATATTGGATTTATGGCCATTGATGAACTTGCGAAGCGTTGGAACATTTCTTTGAATGAACAAAAATTTAAAGGTGTATTTGGTGCAGGGTTTGTTAATGGAGAAAAGGTAATCTTATTAAAGCCGCTAACATACATGAATTTATCTGGGGAAAGTATTCGTCCACTCATGGATTATTATAAAATTGATGTTGAGGACTTCGTTGTTATGTACGACGATTTAGATATTCCTGTAGGTAAATTACGTCTTCGCATGAAAGGTAGTGCTGGTGGACATAATGGTGTAAAGTCAACGATTTCGCACCTAGGAACACAAGAATTTCAACGTATCCGTATGGGAATTGATCGCCCCAAAAATGGAATGAAGGTAGTCGATTATGTATTGGGACGCTTTACATCTGAAGAGACTCCGGATGTTAACTATTCTATTGAAAAAGCAGCGGATGCATGTGAAGAGTGGCTAAATAAGCCTTTTCTCCAAATCATGAATACTTTCAATAGTTAAAAATGAGATTGGGAATATTTATCTTTTGTTTTACCCATACTAGTAGTAATTGAATTTTTAGGAGGCTAGTATGGAAGGGTATTATTATTGCAGACATTGCGGAGGTAATGTAGGCTCCATTAACGCAGAAAAAGTATATAGCGACGTTTTATTTCAACTAACAGAGCAAGAAGTAGTAGAGATGATTCATTTTCATGAAAATGGAAATATATATATAAAAACGATTTGTGAATCGTGTCAAGAAACGCTCGCATCTTATCCTGAGTATTATGAATATGAAAAATTTCTGCAATAAAATGTTGTCGCTTTGGCGTGTCCAAAGCATTTTTCTGTTTTCCTTTTCCGAAATATTTGCATAAAATAGAATGACTTGCTCTTTATGTTGAGAGGAGTTTTAAAAATGATAGGTTTATTAGAGCAATTTTATAAAAATGAAGAGATACAATCGGTTATTAATGGATTAGAAGATGGGTTAAAGGAACAACTTATATCAGGGATGGCAACATCTTCTCGTTCATTATTAATGGCGGCTTTATATAAAAAAACAAAAAAATCACAATTAATCGTGACACATAACTTATACCAAGCACAAAAAGTACATGAAGATTTAGTGGCGTTACTTGGTGAAAAAGATGTGTGGCTATATCCAGTGAATGAACTGATAGCATCGGAAATTGGGGTTGCAAGTCCGGAATTGAAGGCGCAACGTATAGAAGTGTTAAATCGCTTGGCTGCGGGAGAGAATGGAATCATTGTAGCGCCAGTGGCAGGATTGCGTAGATTTTTACCAATAAAGGAATTGTGGAAGCAAAAGCAAATTGAAATCAATCTAGGGCAAGAGATTGATTTAGATGCGCTCTTGTACACTTTACATCATATTGGCTATGAGCGTAAGTCGATGGTAGAAGCCCCAGGGGAGTTCAGTTTGCGCGGGGGAATATTAGACATTTATCCTTTAACTGAAGAACTACCATTTCGTATTGAATTTTTCGATACAGAAGTCGATTCTATTCGATTATTTGATGTCGATGAACAGCGCTCTCAAGGTAAAAAAGAAAGCGTTAGGTTTGGTCCGGCAACAGAATTTTTATTTTCACAGGAAGAATTAAAATCAGGAATTCAGCATCTTGAAGAAGGTCTGACTAAGACGATGCAAAAACTTTCTGATGATAAATTAAAGACTACAGTGCTTGAGACGGTAAGTCATGAAATTGAGATGTTGAAAAACGGGCAAAGTATAGAACAGATGTTTAAATACTTATCTATTTTCTATAAAGAACCTGCTAGTCTGATAGATTATTTACCAGAAGACGGTGTTGTAATTTTAGATGAGATTTCCCGTATTCAAGAAACAGCATCACATCTTGAAACAGAAGAGGCGGAATGGTATATATCACTTCTCGGTGAAGGAACGATTATTCAAGATTTATCTTTCTCTCACGCATTCGAGGGATTTCTTCATCATAAAAAAAGAAGTTTTGTATATTTAACGTTATTCTTACGTCATATCACACACACACATCCGCAAAATATTGTGAATGTAACATGTAAAACAATGCAAGATTTCCATGGGCAGATGAATTTGTTAAAAACAGAAATTGATAGATGGAATGAAGGGCATTTTACGACTGTTGTACTTGGAACAGATGATGAACGTGTGAAAAAATTACAACATATTTTAAGTGATTATGATATTGAGGCAGATATTGTAGAAGGCACAGATATCTTATTACCTGGAAGGTTACAAATTGCTGTAGGTGATTTACATGCAGGGTTTGAAATGCCGATGCAAAAGTTTGTTGTCATTACTGAAAAGGAACTTTTCCATAAGAAAGTTAAAAAATCACAACGTAAACAAAAGTTATCGAATGCTGAACGTATTAAAAGTTATTCGGAATTAAAAGTTGGGGATTATGTAGTTCACGTAAATCATGGTATAGGTAAATTTTTAGGTATTGAGACATTAGAGATTAATGGTGTTCATAAAGATTATTTAAATATTAAATATCAAGGTAATGATAAGCTATACGTTCCAATTGAACAAATTGATCAAGTCCAAAAATATGTAGGGTCTGAAGGTAAGGATCCGAAAGTTTATAAATTAGGCGGAAATGATTGGAAAAAGGTTAAAACGAAAGTTGAAAAATCTGTACAAGACATTGCGGATGACCTAATTAAACTATATGCTGAGCGCGAAGCTTCAAAAGGCTATGCATATACGCCAGATACGGCAGAACAACAAGAGTTCGAATCATCTTTCCCATATCAAGAGACAGAGGATCAGTTACGTTCTATTGACGAAATTAAAAAAGATATGGAACGGGGACGCCCGATGGATAGGCTCCTTTGTGGTGATGTAGGGTATGGAAAGACTGAAGTGGCTATTCGTGCGGCATTTAAAGCAATTATGGATGAAAAACAAGTTGCAATTTTAGTACCGACAACGATTCTTGCGCAGCAACACTATGAAACAATTCGAGAGCGTTTTCAAGATTATCCAATCAATATAGGATTATTAAGTAGATTCCGTACGAGAAAACAACAAAATGAAACGATTAAGGGCTTAAAGGATGGCACAATAGATATTGTAATCGGAACACATCGTATTTTATCTAAAGATGTTACTTATAAAGATTTAGGGCTTCTTATTATTGATGAAGAACAAAGATTTGGCGTGACGCATAAAGAAAAAATTAAACAATTGAAGGCGAATGTTGACGTATTAACATTAACGGCAACTCCGATTCCACGGACGCTTCATATGTCTATGCTTGGTGTGCGCGACTTATCTGTTATTGAGACACCACCAGAAAATCGTTTCCCAGTCCAAACGTATGTAGTAGAGTATAATCCAGCATTAATGCGAGAGGCGATAGAGCGAGAGCTTGCAAGAGGCGGTCAAATTTACTTCCTATATAACCGTGTAGAGGATATTGAAAGAAAAGCAGATGAAATTTCGATGTTAGTTCCAGATGCTCGCGTAACGTACGCACATGGGAAAATGAACGAAAGTGAATTAGAGTCTGTTATGCTATCATTTTTAGAAGGGCAGCATGATGTTCTTGTAAGTACAACAATTATTGAGACGGGTGTAGATATTCCGAATGTAAATACGTTAATTGTATTCGATGCAGATCGTATGGGATTATCACAGTTGTATCAGCTTCGTGGGCGTGTTGGACGTTCTAATCGTGTTGCGTATGCATACTTTGCTTATAAACGTGACAAAGTGCTCTCAGAGGTTGCAGAGAAGCGTCTGCAAGCAATTAAAGAGTTCACGGAACTTGGATCTGGTTTCAAAATTGCGATGAGAGATTTATCTATTCGTGGAGCAGGTAATTTGTTAGGGGCAGAACAGCATGGATTTATTGATTCTGTCGGATTTGATCTATATTCTCAAATGTTAAAAGATGCAATTGAACAGCGTAGAGGAACAGATGGGGCTGAAAATACAGTTAATGTTGAAATTGACTTAGAGGTAGATGCATACTTACCAGATGCTTATATTTCAGATAGTAAGCAAAAAATTATGATGTATAAACAATTTAGAGGTGTTTCTACAATTGAGGATATTGAAGAACTGCAGGAAGAAATGATCGATAGATTCGGTGATTATCCACAAGAAGTTGGTTATTTATTACAAATTGCAAATATTAAAGTGTTGGCAATGAAAGAACAAATTGAGTTAATCAAGCAAAATAAATTTGAAGTAACATTCCTGTTTTCGGAACAAGCAAGCCAAAATATTGATGGTGGAAAATTATTCATGCTCGGAAATAGTTTTGGGCGTATGATCGGTCTAGGAATGGAAGGATCACAATTGAAAATTGTTATGAAAACAAATGGCTTAGAGACATCGAAGTGGTTAACAATTGCTGAAAATTTATTAAAAGGCTTACCAGATGTGAAAAAAGAAGTAATAAATGCCTAAAATAAGATAAAAAAATACAATTCGGCGTGCATAGAAGAACTAATGTGTAAAATACTATGTCTAACAGTTGGTGATTTTTACATGAACAGGTAAATTCACCACTTTGATCATCAGTAGAAAGTGAGGCAGCATTAGAATGAAAGCAACTGGAATCGTACGTCGAATTGATGATTTAGGCAGGGTAGTAATCCCGAAGGAAATTCGTAGAACTTTACGTATTCGAGAAGGAGACCCACTAGAAATATTTGTTGATCGCGATGGAGAAGTAATTTTAAAGAAGTATTCTCCAATTAGTGAACTAGGTGATTTTGCAAAAGAATATGCTGAGGCTTTATATGACAGCTTAGGACATAATGTGCTTGTGTGTGATCGAGATTCTATCATCGCAGTATCAGGCGTATCGAAAAAAGAATACTTAAATAAAAGTGTTGGCGATCTAATCGAAAAAACGATGGAAGAACGAAAGTCTGTTATTATGACGGACGAAAGTGATATTTCTATTATCGATGGTGTAACAGAAAAGGTTCATTCTTATACAGTTGGACCGATTGTTGCAAATGGAGACCCAATTGGAGCCGTCATTATTTTTTCAAAAGAAGCCATTATAAGCGAAATCGAGCATAAAGCGGTTAATACTGCTGCCAGTTTCTTAGCGAAACAAATGGAACAGTAAGGGTATATAGATTTTAGAAGTAGTAATCTTTCCTAATTATGATATTTCTTTTTGAGAAATCAATTATTTGGAGATACATGTATATTGAATGAAGGTAGCACTTTGCTACCTTTTTTCGTTGAATATTTTTAACGCGTAGGGACCTATTATTACCCGTGGTGGTAAGGGAGTTTGTGTTTTTCTTTATGATATAATACGAGAGGTGAGAATAGAAAAAGGAGTTTTCTTGTATGGAAGCGAAGAAGTATCAAGCCTTTTGGCGTGGGGCTATTATATTAACGATTGCAAGTTTTGTTACAAAGGTATTAAGCGCCTTTTACCGTATTCCATATCAAAATATAGCGGGGGATATTGGTTTTTATATTTACCAACAAATTTACCCGTTTTATGGATTTTGTTTAATTTTAGCTACTTATGGGTTTCCTGTTATCATTTCAAAAATGGTTGCAGAACGACTAGAGCGGGGAAAACAAAAAGAAGCAGAAGAAATTATTTGTGTATCTTTTTGGTTTTTATTAGGAATTGGTTTTATAGGCTTCTTTACATTGTTTTTTGGGGCCGAAACAATTGCGATAGCTATGGGTGATATGCATTTAGATAAGTTACTACGTGTTATTTCATTTTCATTCTTATTGATGCCATTTTTGTCTGTAGCAAGAGGTTATTTTCAAGGGTTCAATAATATGATGCCAACGGCTGTTTCGCAAGTAATAGAACAAACAATTCGGGTTTCCATTATTGTATTTTTATCGCTATTCCTAATTGCTCACGGATTTGATTTATATACAGTTGGTGCAGGGGCTATGTTAGGCTCAATTGCGGGTGGACTTATTGGGATTATTGTACTTATGTTGTATATGCGTCGAGATTTTCGTTCCATATTTTTTAAAAGTGTAGCGAGAATTAAGGGTAAAAGGAGGATAATTAAAATCCTTTTTTGGCAGGGATTAGCGATTTGTGTTAGTAATTTAGTGCTTATTTTTATACAGATGGCTGATTCAATGTCCTTGTACACCTTACTTATTGGTGCGGGAGAACAGGCTGAAAGTGCAAAAGTATTAAAGGGTGTTTATGATAGAAGTATTCCGCTAATGCAATTAGGTACTGTTGTGACGACTTCTTTCTCGTTATCACTTATTCCAATTATTACAGCGGCGAAGGAAAGAGGAGATCTTTCCTTTATTCAAGAAAAGGTAAAGTTAGCGATGAAAATAACATTTGTTATTGGATTTGCAGCAGCTATTGGGCTAACTTGTATTATTCAACCTACGAATATTATGTTGTTTGAAAATAGTGATGGATCAGATGTTTTATCTATTTTATCTTTATCTATTTTATTTAGTTCATTGTCAATTACGACGGCTTCTATTTTACAAGGGCTGGGACAAACATTTAAGCCAGCATTATTTGTTGTATTTGGAGGTTGCTTAAAGTTAGCGTTAAACTATATATTCATGCCTTATTTTGGTGTGAAAGGGGCAGCTTTTGCGACTTTATGTGCGTTAATTATAATTTCTGGACTAAATAGTTTGTTGCTTATGAGAGCTGTATCAGGGTCACTTATTAATAAGCGAAATATGTTAGGGATAGTAATTAGTGGTATCTGTATGGGGTTTGTATTAATGATGTTCACGCGTGTGTTGCAGATGTCTGGATTAGTAATTGATACGGAACATAGAGCGAGCGCGACGATTGAATCTTTGTTAGGTGTAGCCATCGGCGGATTGACATATATGTTTTTTATTTTAAAATTACGTGTATTTACAAAAAAAGAATTAGGAACCGTTATGAAACAAGAGAAAAAAGAAGGTTCATTGAAGAAGAGTGGATAGAGGTGACAGGTTGTGAGTGGAATCATTACTATTTTAGGTTTAGGTGCTGGTGAATTAGATCAGCTAACGATGGGTGTATATCGAAAAATAAAAGAAGCAGACCATCTGTTTGTTAGAACGAAGGAACATCCAGTTATAGAAGAATTGGAGAAAGAAGGCGTACAATATACGGCTTTTGATGCTGTATATGAAGCACATGATACGTTTGAAATTGTATATGAAACAATTGCGAATAAATTGCTAGAACAAGCTGAGGATACAGACGTTATCTATGCTGTTCCGGGGCATCCACTTGTAGCAGAAAGAACAGTTCAGCTACTGTTGGAAAAAGGTAAAGTTTCAAATATTGAAGTGCGAATTGAAGGTGGGCAAAGTTTCCTTGATCCTATGTTTGCAAGCCTAAAAATTGATCCGATTGAAGGATTCCAATTACTTGACGCTACATCATTTGAAAGAGGGCAATTAGAATTACGTCAACATTTAATCTTTTGCCAAGTATATGATGCATTCGTTGCATCTGATGTGAAATTAACATTAATGGAGATGTTGCCAGATGATTATGAAGTGTATATCGTAACAGCTGCAGGAACTTCATTTGAACAAGTAAAGAAGGTACCGTTGTACATGCTGGATCATGAAACGGAATTGAATAATTTAACGAGTGTGTATGTGCCGCCAGTTCAGGAGCGTGCGTCCTTGTATCAACAGTTTGATGTCCTTAGAGAAATTATTGCAGACCTTCGTGGTCCAAATGGTTGTCCGTGGGATAAAAAGCAAACACATCAATCATTAAAGAAATATTTAATTGAGGAAGCTTATGAAGTGTTGGAAGCAATTGATGAAGAGGATGATGATCACTTAGTAGAAGAATTAGGTGATATATTATTACAAGTTATGCTTCATGCTCAAATCGGAGAAGATGAAGGTTGGTTCTCTATAGATGATATCATTCGAACTCTATCTGAGAAAATGGTTCGTCGCCATCCGCATGTATTTGGAAATACGGATGTAAGCAATGCTGATGAAGTGATCGCAAATTGGGAAGAAATTAAAAAACAAGAAAAAGGATTTGTGAAAGAATCTGTTTTAAATGGCGTTCCAAAAAGTTTGCCGCAGTTACTACGCGCCTATGAAATTCAGAAGAAAGCTGGTAAGGTTGGATTTGATTGGGTTGATGTGCAACCGATGATAGAAAAAGCTTTGGAAGAATGGCAAGAATTCCAACAAGAAGTTACAAACATGGATGAGGAAAAGATGCTAGGTGAATTTGGTGATTTACTATTTGCATTTGTTAATATAGCCCGTCATTACAAAATAGATCCAGAAGAGGCATTACGTTCAACTAATGAGAAATTTACTAATCGTTTTTTATACATGGAGGCAAAAGTAGCTGAAATGAATAAAGAGATGAAAGATTTATCATTAGAACAGTTAGATGTTTTATGGGAAGAAGCGAAACAAACAGAGCGTTAATAGGGGGATTTACTATGCGTCTAGATAAGTTTTTAAAAGTGTCACGCTTAATAAAAAGAAGAACATTAGCGAAAGAAGTAGCTGATCAAGGAAGAATATCTATTAATGGTCAAGTGGCAAAAGCGAGTTCTGATGTGAAAGTAGCTGATGAATTAACAATTCGTTTTGGTCAAAAAATAGTGACTGTAAAAATAAATGAATTGAAAGAAACAACTAAAAAAGAAGATGCTGCAAATATGTATAGCTTAGTTCGCGAAGAAAAAGTAAAAGCGGAAGAAGGCTTGTTCTAAAATCGTGTATCCCCTCATACATTACTATTAGCTAGTAAAAACCTATGGGGGGATTTACGTGAATAATGGTTACTCACCTACGTCTTCTAATCAACAAAATGTTTCTGTAGAGCATGATATTATTATGCGTGGCAGGCGTGTAATTGATATTACTGGTGTGAAGCAAGTAGAGAGTTTTGATAGCGAGGAGTTTTTACTCGAAACCGTAATGGGTTTTTTAACGATTCGTGGTCAAAATTTACAAATGAAAAATTTAGATGTGGAAAAAGGCATTGTGTCGATTAAAGGGAAAGTTCATGAGATGCTGTATATTGATGAAAATCAAGGAGAAAAAACTAAAGGTTTCTTTAGTAAGTTGTTTAAATGAGCTTAACAATTCAGTTGTATACAATGCTTTCAATGATTGGAATGGGTGCTTGGATTGGAGCATCTTTAGATACATATCAACGTTTTTTAAAGCGTCAAGAGCGTAAACGTTGGCTTGTATTTATACATGATATATTATTTTGGATTGTCCAAGCATTATTCGTCTTTTATGTATTGCTTCTCGTAAATGAAGCTGAACTACGTATATATGTGTTTTTGGCATTATTATGTGGTTTTGCGGCATATCAAAGCTTACTGAAAGCACTATACATGAAGCTGTTAAATTTTCTCATCTATATTTTTATGCAAACAACATATTTTTTTGTTCGAATTATACAGCTACTCATGATAAAACCTGTTATTATTATAGCGCAGCTATTTATTGCATTTATATTATTCTTATTTCGTATACTGCTTTCAATTGGACATGTGTTATGGAAAATGGTGATTTGGATATTACTTTTCATATGGAAAGTTTTTTTCTGGCCTGTTCGATTTATTGCTTCGCTCATATGGAAACTTCTCCCTAATCGTGTTAAACTTTTTATAGTGAAACATATAGGGTTCCTGCAATATATAGCAAAATTGAAGGGGCATATCTTCCAACTATGGGAGCGTATAAAAAAGAAGTTAGGGGGACCTCGGAAATGAGGGAACTGAGACAAAGAACAATCGAAAAGCAGAGTCCAAATCCTGTTAAAGAGCATATAATACAAACGGATGAGAACAGGAAGCGACTTTATCGCCGTTTAGCGGTTTTTCTTGTCTTTACTTTTACAATTATTGCGAGCATTAGTGTAACGTTTTATCAACAAAACAGTTCCATTAAAGCAAAAGAAGCAAAAGTTAAGGACATGAAAAAAGAACTGGATTCATTAACGAATAAAGAAAAAAGTCTAAAAGACGAAGTTCAAAAGTTAAATGATGAAGAGTATGTATTAAAGATTGCTAGAAGGGATTATTTCTTCTCTGGTAAAGGGGAGATAATTTTTCCTGTTTCTAAGTAGAGTATGTCTTATTGACACTATATTTTAGGATTATATATAATAAAGTAAAATTTGACTTTTTAACCACTAAGGAGGAGCATTTTTTTTATGTCAATCGAGGTAGGCAGCAAGTTACAGGGTAAAGTAACAGGTATTACAAATTTTGGGGCTTTTGTGGAGCTGCCAGAAGGCTTAACTGGTCTTGTTCATATTAGTGAAGTTGCTGATAACTATGTAAAAGATATTAACGATCACTTAAAAGTGGGCGACCAAGTAGAAGTAAAAGTTATTAATGTTGAAAAAGATGGAAAGATTGGTTTATCTATCAAAAAAGCGAAAGAACGTGAAAAAACAGAAGGAGATCGTCCACGCGGTGAATACCAACGCGGTGGTGATCAACAACGTTCTGGACGTCCACAACGTAATAATCGCTCTTTCAACAGAGATAATCGCGGTGGCGGTAACGACCGAGCTCCAAAAGAAACATTTGAGCAAAAGATGGCACGCTTCTTAAAGGATAGCGAAGATCGCTTAACTTCTTTAAAGCGTAACACAGAGTCTAAACGTGGTGGCCGTGGCGCGCGTCGCGGATAATAAGGCCGTTTAGTTTTTAACATATAGAGAGGTACCCAGAGTGATGGCTCAGGGTGCTTTTTTATATGTTAAAATATATTTTTAAATTTTTTTTTGAGATGTGTTGACTTTAAATAATATCTGATGTAAGATACTAATTGTCCGTTAAATAAGACGACATGGCGGTGTAGCTCAGCTGGCTAGAGCGTACGGTTCATACCCGTGAGGTCGGGGGTTCGATCCCCTCCGCCGCTATATTTAATTTAACGGCCCGTTGGTCAAGTGGTTAAGACACCGCCCTTTCACGGCGGTAACACGGGTTCGAATCCCGTACGGGTCATCTAAAAAGATCATGCAAATTTGCATGATCTTTTTTTGTTGAATAAATTAAGATATACAACACTTCTACAAAATCACCCTATATTTTCTGAATATTTAATTAAAAATTCAAAAATAACTTACATACTGTGTATATCTGTAGAGTTATTTCGAATAAAAAGTCGAACGATTATAAAAGTGAAAACTGTTGTTTTGACAAAAATCCCAACAATCATCTTTTATAATGACAGTAATTAAACTATGCAGGTGGTGTTAAAAATATGCCTAAAGCAGGAAGGAATACTATGAATACAAGTGCATTGGCAATGAATGAGAGTCAGCTTGGAGGAATAAAGTGGACGAGTAAGTTGCGAATGAAATTTGAGCAAGTTTTCTTTAGATGGGGATTTATTATTGTTGTTATTGGTTTTCTTTTGGGACGAGCATATATATTAACAAATATTTTACCTTTTGCACTTCCGTTTTTTGCTGCTGTTTATGTTATGAAGCGGGATAAGATGCCGTTAGCATTTTTAGCTCTAATGGGAGGAGCTCTTTCAGTCTCGATAGATAATTTGTTTTTTACTTTTGCATCTATCTTTACTTTCTTCATTTATAATATCTTCTTTAGTAGATTTACACGTAAAACCGTTGGACTTGTTCCATTTCAAGTATTTATCTCCGCATTAACCGCACACTTAGTTGTTGTATACTTTGCACAACAAACTGTCACCATGTACGATTTACTCGTTAGTACCATTGAGGCTGGGCTTAGTTTCGTATTAACTATGATATTTTTACAAAGTGTCCCGCTTTTAGTGGAAAGGAAAGGAAAACAACAGGCATTAGAGACGGAAGAAATTGTTTGTTTGATTATATTACTAGCATCTGTTTTAACGGGTACAACAGATTGGTTTGTATATGATGCTTCTATTCAACATATTTTTACAAGGTATTTAGTACTAGTATTTGCATTTATTGCGGGTGCTGCTACAGGATCTACAGTGGGGGTCGTAACAGGATTGATATTAAGTTTAGCAAATGTGTCTAGTTTGTCTCAGCTTAGCCTTCTCGCTTTTTCTGGATTGCTTGGTGGGTTGTTAAAAGAAGGGAAGCGTTTAGGTGTTAGTTTAGGGTTATTAATAGGGACAAGCTTAATTACATTATATGTAGACAAGCAGACGAATATTGTAACAACTTTAATTGAGTCAGGTGTAGCGATTGCGATCTTCTTATTAACGCCAAAGCTTGTTTTGGATCGTATTGCTAAATTTATGCCAGGTACACAAGAGCATTCGCAAGATCAACAACAATATTTAAGAAGGATGCGTGATGTTACAGCAAACAAAATCAATCAATTTGCAAATGTATTTGCTGCTTTATCTAATAGCTTTTCTGTATATGGGTATGTAGAGGAAGAAGATAAAGAGACAGAAGCAGATTTGTTTTTGAGTACAATTACTGCGAAAACATGTCAAACATGCTTTAAAAAGGATCAATGCTGGGTAGTGAATTTCGATAAAACGTACGATTATATGAAACAAATAATGAGTGAAACGGAAGAAGGAACCCTGCAACATAATCGTAAATTAGTTCGTGAGTGGGACAAGCATTGTGTGAGAGGGAAAAAAGTGACAGATTTAGTAGCGGGTGAATTAGATCATTTCTATGAGGGACAAAAATTACGAAAACAAATGAAGGAAAATCGTAGAATAGTTGCGGAGCAACTATTAGGTGTATCAAAGGTTATGGAGGATTTTGCTAAGGAGATACAACGAGAGCGTGAAAATCATCAAGTGCAGGAAGAGCAGATTATGCAAGCGTTCCGTGATTTTGGTGTCGAAGTAGAGCATGTTGATATTTATTGTTTAGATAGAGGAAGTATTGATATTGAAATGTTGATTCCAGTTGCATCTAATGAACATGGTGAATGTGAAAAGTTAGTTGCACCGATGCTTTCGGATATCCTTAAAGAAAATATTGTCGTTAAACATGAAGAAAAGTCTTCTTATCCAAATGGCCACAGTTTAATATCATTTGGTTCGGCGAAGACGTACTCTCTTGATACAGGATTGGCTACAGCTGCAAAAGGTGGTGGATTTGTTTCGGGTGACTCTTATGCGATGATGGATTTAAGTGTTGGTAAATATGCACTTGCGATTAGTGATGGTATGGGAAATGGGCAAAGAGCTCATATGGAAAGTAAGGAAACGGTGAAATTATTACAAAAAATACTCCAATCGGGTATTGATGAAGAAATAGCAATTAAGTCTATCAATTCAATTCTTTCTTTGAGAACGACGGAAGAGATGTTTACGACATTAGATTTAGCTATGGTAGATTTGCGAGATGCGAGTGCAAGGTTTTTAAAGATTGGATCAACACCGAGTTTTGTCAAACGCGCGAATAATATTTTGAAAATTGAAGCAAGTAACTTGCCGATGGGAATCATCGAGGATGTTGAAGTTGATGTGGTGGGTGAACAATTAAAAACGGGCGATATCCTTATTATGATGAGCGATGGGATTTTTGAGGGAGCACAGCATGTAGAGAATCATGAATTGTGGATGAAACGGAAAATTAAAGAATTGCAAACCGAAGACCCGCAAGAAATTGCTGATATCATTATGGAAGAAGTGATTCGCTCTTGTGATGGTTATATAAATGATGATATGACTATTGTAGTGGCAAAAGTGAAGAAAAATATGCCGAAGTGGGCTACGATTCCGATTGTAGGAATGCAGGCGCAGTAAAATGTAAGTGGAATGTTTATCTATAATTTGATTTTAAAAACCTAGGTGAATACCTAGGTTTTTTTGTGGGAAAAGGTAATGTTATTAATTTTGTGAATACACACGGAGGATGTAAAATAAAAATGTAATTTTTGTATATCTTTTTTTTGCACAATGTTTGTAAAAGTTGTACCATTATAAACAAGGTGACTAACGTTGCTGTTCTTGTTTAATGAAAGGTGATTGCGAAGTTGAAAGATACATTTGTTGAAAAAGTAGATGACTTTGTAAAGCAGCATGATGTATTAAAGAATGATTCAACGATTGTTGTGGGAGTTTCTGGTGGTCCTGACTCGTTAGCCCTTTTATATTATTTATTAGAAAAAAGAGCGGAAAAACAGTTGGAAATTGTAGTGGCTCATGTGGATCATATGTTTAGAGGTGAGGAATCTCATGAGGATTTACAGTTTGTTCAGGGCCTTTGTGAAGAACTAGGAATTATTTGTGAAACGATAAGGATTAATGTATCACAATATCAACAGCAATACGGGATGAATGCACAGGTTGCTGCTAGAGAATGCAGATATGCATTTTTGGAAAGAATAATGAAGAAATATGATGCAAGATATGTTGCACTTGGACATCATGGAGATGATCAAGTAGAGACAATTTTAATGCGTCTTGTAAGAGGGAGTACTCCGAAAGGATATGCAGGAATTGCAGTGAAGCGTCCTTTTCATAATGGGTATTTAATTAGGCCGTTACTTGGGGTAACGAAGGAAGAAATTGTTGATTACTGTAATAAGCTAAATTTAATTCCGCGTATAGATCCGAGTAATAAAAAGGAATTATATACAAGGAATCGATTACGTAAATATGTCCTTCCTCACTTAAAAGAAGAAAATCCACAAATGCATGAGAAATTCCAAAAATTTAGCGTGCAAATGCAAGAGGATGAGGCTTATTTGCAGGAATTAGCTTTTGAGAAAATGAATAAAGTAATTACAAAAAAAAGTGATAAACAAATTAGCTTATCAATTCCTGCCTTTGAATCCATGTCTATGCCTTTACAAAGAAGAGGGATTCAACTAATATTAAACTATCTTTATGAATATAAGATTCCATCTTCTCTTTCTTCTATACATATTGACAAGGTGATTGAGTTTTTTAAGCGGACACAACCTTCAGGTTCACTTGATTTTCCAGGTGATTTGAAAATTGTTCGCACATACGAGGAGTGTAGCTTTAGATTTAAACAAGAAATTGCCTCTCCTTTTTTACAAGATTTATCAGTACCCGGGACCATTACAATATTGAACGGGGATGAATTTGTAACAGAGGTGAGCGAAGATATACCAAGTAACATGAATGAAACAGTATTTGTTGCTAAGTATAATGATATATCATATCCACTTCGTATTCGTTCTAGAGAAAATGGAGATCGCATGTCAATACAAGGTATGGATGGCACGAAAAAGATAAAAACTATTTTTATCGAAGCGAAAGTACCGAAAGAAAAAAGGGAAGAATGGCCGGTCGTTTGTGACGCAAGTGGGAACATTATTTGGGTACCCTTGTTGAAGCGATCTGCATTTGCAATTTCGAAAGAGATGGCAAAGAAGGATAAATATATGATTATTCACTACAAAAGCAAGGAGTCTTCCGGGAGGATAATGAAATGATGAATCAAGATATCGAAAAAGTATTAATTTCTGAAGAACAAATACAAGAAAAGGTGCGCGAACTAGGTGCAGTTATTGCAGAGGATTATAAAAACACAGTACCTCTTGCAATTGGTGTATTAAAAGGCGCAATGCCATTCATGGCAGATTTATTAAAGAGAACAGATACATATCTTGAAATGGATTTTATGGCTGTATCTAGTTATGGTCACTCTACAGTTTCAACAGGCGAAGTGAAAATTTTAAAAGATCTTGATACTTCTGTAGAAGGTCGCGATATTTTAATCGTCGAAGATATTATTGATAGTGGTCTTACACTAAGCTACTTAGTAGACTTATTCAAATATCGTAAAGCGAAGTCTGTAAAAATTGTTACATTATTAGATAAGCCAACAGGCCGTAAGGTTGATCTGAAAGCGGATTATGTTGGATTTACTGTTCCACATGAATTTGTAGTAGGATATGGATTAGATTATAAAGAGCAGTACCGTAATCTTCCTTATGTAGGCGTATTAAAACCAAGCGTTTACTCAAATTAATTAAATACAGGCTTTACAATTGTATAGGAAAGTTTTTCTATGTTACGATTTACTATAGTGTTTATGCCGTGAGAGGAGGTTAGGAATGAATCGTATCTTCCGTAATACCATCTTTTATTTACTGATATTCTTAGTAGTAATTGGAATCGTGAGCTATTTTAATGGTTCGACACAAAAAACGACATCAGTTAGCTACGACAAATTCATTACTAAACTAGAAAGCGGTGAAGTGCGTAATGTGCAACTTCAACCGAAAAATGGTGTATTTGAGGTAAAAGGACAATTCAATAACTCTAGCCAAGGAGAACAATTTGTTACTTATGCACCAAATACTGAGGAATTACAAAAGAAAATCAATGATAAAGCGAAAGGTGCCGAAGTTAAGTATCAACCAGCAGAAGAAACAAGTGCTTGGGTAACATTCTTTACTTCAATCATTCCGTTTGTCATCATCTTCATTTTATTCTTCTTCTTATTAAACCAAGCTCAAGGCGGCGGTAGCCGTGTTATGAACTTCGGGAAAAGTAAGGCGAAGTTATATAATGATGAAAAGAAAAAAGTTCGTTTCAGAGATGTTGCTGGGGCGGATGAAGAGAAACAAGAACTTGTTGAGGTAGTTGAATTCTTAAAAGACCCTCGTAAGTTTTCTGAAGTTGGTGCCCGTATTCCGAAGGGTGTCCTATTAGTTGGACCTCCAGGTACAGGTAAAACTTTATTAGCACGTGCTGTTGCAGGTGAGGCTGGCGTTCCATTCTTCTCTATCAGTGGTTCTGACTTTGTAGAGATGTTTGTCGGTGTCGGTGCATCACGTGTACGTGATTTATTTGAAAATGCAAAGAAAAATGCTCCTTGTATCATTTTCATTGATGAAATTGATGCAGTAGGTCGTCAACGTGGCGCAGGTCTTGGTGGTGGTCATGATGAGCGTGAGCAAACATTGAACCAGTTACTTGTTGAAATGGATGGATTCGGTGCAAACGAAGGTATTATTATCATTGCTGCGACAAACCGTCCAGACATTCTTGACCCAGCGTTATTACGTCCAGGTCGTTTTGACCGTCAAATTACAGTAGATCGTCCAGATGTAAATGGTCGTGAAGCTGTACTGAAAGTACATGCGCGTAATAAACCGCTTGATGAGCATATTAATTTAAGAGCAATTGCGACTCGTACACCAGGATTCTCTGGTGCGGATCTTGAAAACTTATTAAACGAAGCTGCTTTAGTAGCTGCACGTCGAGATAAGAAGAAAATTGATATGAGTGATATCGATGAAGCAACGGATCGTGTTATCGCAGGTCCAGCTAAGAAAAGTCGTGTTATCTCTGAAAAAGAACGTAATATCGTTGCTTTCCATGAAGCGGGCCATACTGTAATTGGTGTTGTTCTTGATGAAGCTGATGTCGTTCATAAAGTAACAATTGTCCCTCGTGGTCAAGCTGGTGGATATGCGGTAATGCTTCCGAAGGAAGATCGTTACTTCATGACAAAGCCAGAGTTACTTGATAAAATCACTGGTTTACTTGGTGGTCGAGTAGCTGAGGAAATTGTATTTGGTGAAGCAAGTACAGGTGCTCACAACGACTTCCAACGTGCGACTGGTATTGCAAGACGTATGGTTACGGAATTCGGTATGAGTGATAAGCTTGGACCGATGCAATTTGGTAGCTCACAAGGTGGTCAAGTATTCTTAGGAAGAGACTTCCATTCAGAACAAAACTACAGTGATGCAATCGCACATGAAATTGATGTGGAAATGCAAACAATTATTAAAGACTGTTATGCTCGTGCAAAACAAATTCTTACTGAAAAACGAGATAAGCTTGATATTATCGCGAAAACGTTACTTGAAGTAGAAACATTAGATGCAGAGCAAATTAATCATTTATATGATTATGGCAGATTACCTGAGCGTCCAACATCTTCAGATGATGTGAAAGTAAACATCAATATGAAGAAAGACGATGAAGATAAAGAAGATAAAGAAGATAAGTAAGAAATGAAGGAGTGACTATTGTCACTCCTTTTTTGTTTGTTAAGATTTTTATTAATTATTATTGAGAGTTTAGTGGATAAAGTAATTTAAGTAAAACTGGTATTAAAAATTGAAATAGAGAGCAATCTTTTTGTAAAATGATGAGGATAGGAAAGCTGATTATATAGGTATGTGTGATATGATGTTTTTATAAGTTTTATACATACTACACAAATATAGATTAAATAAGATAAGTGGTGAGAATATGATTTTTGTATTGGATGTAGGGAACACAAATGCTGTACTAGGCGTGTTTGAAGAGGGGGAACTTCGTCAGCATTGGCGCATGGAAACAGATCGTCATAAGACAGAAGATGAATATGGAATGCTTGTAAAACAGTTACTTGATCATGAGGGTCTTTCGTTTGAAGATGTGAAAGGTATTATTGTGTCTTCGGTCGTACCACCAATTATGTTCGCTTTAGAACGTATGTGTGAAAAATATTTTAAAATTAAACCGCTTGTAGTAGGGCCTGGAATAAAAACGGGGCTAAATATTAAATATGAAAATCCACGTGAAGTAGGCGCAGACCGAATTGTAAATGCAGTAGCAGGAATCCACTTGTATGGAAGTCCGCTTATTATTGTTGATTTTGGTACGGCTACTACATATTGTTATATTAACGAAGAAAAGCATTATATGGGTGGAGTTATTACGCCAGGAATTATGATTTCAGCAGAGGCTTTATATAGTAGGGCGGCAAAACTTCCTCGTATTGAAATTACAAAACCGAGCAGTGTTGTTGGGAAGAATACAGTAAGTGCGATGCAATCAGGTATTCTTTATGGTTATGTAGGACAAGTGGAAGGTATTGTTAAGCGTATGAAAGAGGAAGCTAAACAAGAACCGAGAGTTATTGCAACAGGTGGATTGGCGAAATTAATTTCAGAAGAATCGAATGTAATTGATATTGTAGATCCATTTTTAACGTTAAAAGGCTTATATATGTTATATGAGCGTAATGCAAATTTACAGCATGAGAAAGGTGAATAAATACGTATGAAAGATTATTTAGTAAAAGCGTTAGCGTTTGATGGAGAAGTACGTGCGTATAGTGTACGTACAACAAATACAGTAAGTGAGGCACAAAGACGTCATGATACATGGAGGACAGCTTCGGCGGCACTTGGTCGTTCTTTAACTGCAGGTACAATGATGGGTGCGATGTTAAAAGGTGATCAAAAGTTAACGATCAAGGTAGAAGGTAATGGACCGATTGGCCCTATCTTAGTGGATGCTCATGCAAATGGAGATGTACGTGGCTATGTAACGAATCCACATGTTGATTTTGAAGGAACGGAACAAGGGAAATTACGTGTATATCAAGCGGTAGGTACAGAAGGGTTTGTAACAGTAATTAAAGATATTGGTATGCGTGAGCCGTTTATCGGTCAATCTCCAATCGTTTCGGGAGAACTAGGGGAAGATTTCACGTATTATTTCGCAGTTTCTGAGCAGACGCCTTCTTCTGTTGGTGTGGGTGTCCTTGTAAATGGAGATGACAGCGTATTAGCGGCGGGTGGATTTATCCTTCAAATTATGCCGGGCGCACAGGAAGAAACAATTTCATTTATTGAAGATCGTTTGCAAAAAATCCCGCCTGTATCAACATTGATCGAACAAGGTCTTTCTCCAGAAGAGCTACTATACGCAGTCCTTGGAGAAGATAAAGTAAAAGTATTGGAAACAATGGATGTTCAATTTAATTGTACTTGCTCACGTGAACGTATCGAGAGTGTGTTAATTAGTTTAGGTAAAACAGAGTTAGAGCAAATTCGTGAAGAAGAAGAAGAGACAGAAGTTCATTGTCATTTCTGTAATGAACGATACAAGTTCTCTAAAGAAGATATTACAAATTTAATTGAGAATTTGTAATAAGGGGATTAACCCTCCGAAGAGATTGACAAACAGGGAATTTTCTGACAAAATCTAAATATAGATAAAACCAATAAAAATACTCGGTGTTAGGAGTGACAGGAATGCGAGTGGCACAATCAGTTTCAGAATTAATCGGGAAAACGCCGATCGTTAAGTTGAACCGCATCGTAGAATCAGATAGCGCAGATATATACTTAAAACTAGAGTTTATGAATCCGGGGAGCAGCGTTAAAGATCGTATTGCACTAGCTATGATTGAAGATGCTGAAAAAAAGGGATTGTTAAAAGAGGGCGATACAATCATTGAGCCAACAAGTGGTAACACAGGAATTGGTTTAGCGATGGTAGCGGCTGCTAAAGGATATAATGCAATTTTAGTAATGCCAGAAACAATGAGTATTGAGCGTCGTAATTTATTGCGTGCTTACGGTGCTGAATTAGTATTGACTCCAGGTCCTGAAGGAATGGGTGGAGCAATTCGTAAAGCAACTGAATTAGCAAAAGAGCATGGTTACTTTATACCGCAACAGTTCCAAAATCAATCAAATCCACAAATTCATCGTTTAACAACAGGTCCAGAAATTGTTGAACAAATGGGTGATCAATTAGATGCGTTTATTGCAGGTATTGGTACAGGTGGAACGATTACTGGTGCTGGTGAAGTGCTGAAGGAAGCATATGAAGGTATTAAAATTTATGCAGTAGAACCTGCAGATTCGCCAGTATTATCTGGTGGGAAACCGGGTCCGCATAAAATCCAAGGAATTGGGGCGGGATTTGTTCCAGAGACATTGGATGTAGAAGTATATGATGAAATTATTCAAGTGAAAACAGAGCAAGCATTTGAATATGCGAGAAGAGTGGCTAAAGAGGAAGGTATTTTAGTTGGTATCTCTTCAGGCGCAGTTATTTATGCAGCAACAGAAATTGCGCAAAAGTTAGGTAAGGGGAAAAAGGTACTTGTTATTATCCCAAGTAACGGCGAACGTTATTTAAGTACACCACTTTATCAATTTGAATCATAATTAAACGCGATTGAAAAAGCATCCTTGAAAAAGGATGCTTTTTCTTTTTGGATTGGAAATAGGAAAAGAGTGAATGACTAGAAAACTTCATGTAAAATAAGAGGTAGTATAATTAATTTATTTTCACTAGCCTTCGAGTATAATCAATCTCTATATAAATAACTTATGTAGTTTGAGCTGGTTCATCTAAGAGGGTGGGATAAAAGAAGACGGGGTGTTGATATGCAACGAAGAAAATCTTTAGCGCTTTCTATTCCATATCAGTTAGATTTCTTTAAGCAATATAAATTTCTTTCTCAGGGTAAATCACAACATATTTTGTTAGAAAGCGGCCGTGGCGGTCGTTATAACATTGTAGGGCTGAACCCGGTAGCGGTAATCCGAGGGAAGGATGAAACGTTACATATAAGTGAAAGTGGTAAGGAAACAATAAAACGAGGGAATCCATTAGATTTAATGCAAGAATATATGGAGCAATGGAAAACAGACTATAATCCAGAGTATCCGCCTTTTCAAGGTGGTGCAATTGGCTATTTCAGTTATGACTGTATCCGTTATATTGAAAAGCTGCCTTCTCTTGCGGAAGATGATATTAATATACCTGACATCTTCTTTTTATTATTTGACGACGTATTTGTCTATGATCAAAAAGAACAAGTGTTATGGATTATTACGCATTATGTAGATAAATATGAAGAGGCGAAAGAACGGTTAAATGAGTGGAAGAGTCTTTGGGCGACAGAAGCGCCTGAAGTGACCGTGCCTTTTGAAAGTCCTGAAAAGAAAAGTGAAGCAGTTGCTTTTACTGAAGCAAGCTTTATGAAGGCAGTTGAATGTATTCAAGAATATATTGGTGCTGGTGATGTGTTCCAAGTAAACTTGTCGACGAGACAAGAAAGAACGTTACAAACACACCCACTAGAAATTTATACAAGTCTTCGTGAAATTAATCCATCGCCATATATGGGTTACTTGGAGCTTGGAGATTTTCAAATTGTTAGTGGATCGCCAGAGTTGTTAATTAAGAAACAGGGAACCGAAGTAAGTACAAGACCAATTGCTGGAACAAGATCTAGAGGCGCGGATGAGCAAGAGGATGAAGAATTAGCAAGAGAATTAATTGAGAACGAAAAAGAAAGAGCAGAGCATGTAATGCTTGTAGATTTAGAACGAAATGATTTAGGGCGCGTTTGTAAATATGGCACTGTAGAAGTCGATGAATTTATGGTAATTGAAAAGTATTCACATGTTATGCATATCGTTTCCAATGTGCGTGGTGAGGTGGAAGAAGATAAGGATGCTTTCGATTTAGTGAAAGCTGTATTCCCTGGTGGAACAATTACTGGTGCCCCGAAAATCCGTACGATGGAAATAATTGAGGAATTAGAACCTGTCCGTAGAGGGATTTATACAGGTTCAATCGGTTGGATTGGTTATTCTGGGGATACAGAATTGAATATTGTAATTAGAACACTTCTTGCTAAAGATGGAAAAGCTCATGTACAAGCGGGAGCGGGAATTGTAATTGATTCAAATCCGGAAAATGAATATAAAGAGTCGTTAAAAAAGGCGATTGCTTTATGGCGTGCAAAAGAACGTAGCGAAGAAACGGTTAGGTGAGAGAAATGATATTAATGATTGATAATTATGATTCCTTTACATTTAATTTAGTGCAGTTTCTTGGAGAACTTGGACAAGAGCTTGTTGTTAAGCGTAATGATGAAGTGAGTATTGCAGATATTGAGAATATGAAACCAGATTTTCTAATGATTTCGCCAGGTCCATGTAGTCCTAATGAAGCGGGGATTAGTATGGAAGTTATTAAATACTTTGCTGGGGAGATTCCGATTTTTGGAGTTTGTCTTGGGCATCAATCGATTGCGCAAGTATTTGGTGGAGAAGTTGTTCGTGCAGAGCGATTAATGCATGGAAAAACGTCGCTTATGCATCATGATGGGAAAACGATTTTCTTAGATGTTCCTAATCCATTTACTGCAACGCGTTATCATTCCCTGATTGTTAAGAAAGAGTCATTGCCAGATTGTTTAGAGGTAACATCTTGGGCAGAGGAAGGGGAAATTATGGCGATTCGTCATAAGACACTGCCGATAGAGGGTGTACAATTCCATCCGGAATCTATTATGACTTCTCATGGGAAAGAGTTGTTGCAGAATTTCATTCGTAAATACAGTCCAAGTGCGACATTATGTTAATTTACGTAAATGGCCAGTATGTAGAAGCAAGTGAAGCGAGAATTTCTCCTTATGACCATGGCTATTTATATGGGCTGGGGGTTTTTGAGACATTTCGTATTTATAATGGTCATCCTTTTTTGTTAGATGATCATTATAACCGTTTAATAGGTGCGCTAGATACATTGCAAATTAAATGGACAATGACAAAAGATGACGTGATGCTTATTTTGAAGAATCTACTCGCTAAGAATGAATTGGAACATGCGTATGTACGTTTTAATGTATCGGCGGGTGTAGATGAAATAGGATTGCAAACGGAAATGTATGAAGAGCCTTCGGTTATTGTTTTTATAAAACCTTTAACAGCTCCAGAAGATGTAGTAGAAAAAGAAGGGGTTATTTTAAAACAAGTGCGAAATACACCAGAAGGAGCATTTCGTCTGAAGTCTCATCATTATTTAAATAATATTTTAGGGAAGCGTGAAATTGGAAATGTTGTGAGCAGGGAAGGTATTTTCCTTACTGAAGCAGGTTATGTTGCAGAGGGTATTGTTTCGAATCTCTTTTTTGTGAAAGGTGATGTTTTATATACACCTTCGTTAGAAACAGGAATTTTAAATGGTATCACTCGTGCGTTTATTATAAAAAGTGCTGAAGAATTGAATATAGAAGTAAATGAAGGTTTCTTTACAAAAGATGAATTACTTTCAGCAGATGAAGTCTTTGTAACAAACTCAATTCAAGAAATTGTTCCGCTTTATCGTATAGAAGCGCAGGATTTCCCGGGGAAAGTGGGAGTGGTTACAAAAAGTTTAATGTATCTTTATGGAATGCAGAGAGAGAAATTGTGGAGCAGAAATGAATTACGAAGAGGAGATGTGTAGTTTGAAGTGGGATTATGATTTACGCTGCGGCGAATATACATTGAATTTAAATGAAAAGACATTAATTATGGGGATTTTAAATGTAACACCAGATTCGTTTTCTGATGGTGGGAGTTACAACGAGGTAGATGCTGCGGTACGTCACGCAAAAGAAATGCAAGGTGAAGGTGCTCATATTATTGATATTGGTGGCGAATCTACTCGCCCGGGTTTTGCTAAAGTATCAGTAGAAGAAGAAATAAAGCGAGTTGTCCCGATGATTCAAGCAGTTTCAAAAGAGGTGAAATTGCCTATATCTATCGATACATATAAAGCTGAAGTTGCAAAGCAAGCAATTGAGGCTGGTGCTCATATTATTAATGATATTTGGGGAGCGAAGGCGGAGCCGAAAATTGCTGAAGTCGCAGCCCATTATGATGTACCTATCATTTTAATGCATAACCGCGATAATATGAATTATCGTAATTTAATGGCCGATATGATTGCTGATTTGTATGACAGTGTTAAAATTGCTAAAAATGCTGGTGTGCGAGATGAGAATATTATTTTAGATCCAGGTATCGGTTTTGCTAAAACACCTGAGCAAAACTTAGAGGCGATGCGTAATTTAGAACAGTTAAATGTGCTAGGTTATCCGGTTCTCTTAGGTACTTCGAGAAAGTCCTTTATTGGGCACGTATTAGATTTGCCAGTAGAGGAACGTCTTGAGGGAACGGGAGCTACTGTTTGTCTTGGTATTGAAAAGGGCTGTGAGTTTGTTCGTGTCCATGATGTGAAAGAAATGGCGCGTATGGCTAAGATGATGGATGCAATGATTGGTAAGGGGGTAAAGTAATTGGATAAAATTTATATCCATGATATGGAGTTTTACGGTTATCATGGTGTATTCCCAGAGGAAAATAAATTAGGGCAGAGATTTAAAGTTGATTTAACGGTGGAAATAGATTTAAAACGCGCGGGAGAAAGTGATGACTTAGAGCATTCGGTCAATTATGGAGAGCTTTTTGAATTATGTAGAATAGTTGTCGAGGATAGAAGGTATAAGCTTGTAGAGAGTATCGCTGAAAATATTGCCTCAGACATATTAAAGCAATATGGAAGTATTTCACGGTGTACAATTAAGGTAATTAAACCGGATCCGCCGATACCGGGCCATTATCGCGCTGTAGCAGTAGAAATTACGAGAGAACGTCCATGAATAATATAGCGTACATTGCATTAGGGTCAAATATTGGAGAGCGTTATACGTATTTAACTGAAGCGATTCAGTTTTTAAATAAAAGTCCGTATATTCAAGTTGATGATGTTTCGTCAGTGTATGAAACTGATCCAGTTGGCTATACTGACCAAAGTTGTTTTTTAAATTTAGTTATAAAAATTTCTACCAATTTATCACCGCAAGAATTATTGAAAGTAACACAAAAAGTAGAAAATGACCTAGGAAGAAAAAGGGAAATTAGGTGGGGGCCAAGGACTATCGACCTTGACATTTTACTTTATAATCAAGAAAATATTGAAGCAGAGAATCTTATTGTTCCGCATCCGCGGATGTTTGAAAGAGCTTTTGTTATCGTTCCGTTGTTAGAGATTAACCAAAATATAAAACAAAACATTTCACGTTCACAAGTAGAAGAAATGAAAAGGCGAGAGGGAGTAACGGTATGGAAGCAGAAAAATGGGGAAGACGCATTCGTGCTTTTCGAAAGCTAAAAGGCTACACGCAAGAAGGTTTTGCTAAAGAATTAGGGGTATCTGTATCTGTTTTAGGTGAAGTTGAGAGAGGGAATCGATCGCCTTCTCAAGATTTTGTAGTAGAAGTTGCTAAGGCATTAAATGTTTCGATAGATGAATTAATGCCAAAGTGACTGTGCAGGAAGGAGTAGGTTGATTGTTAAAGATTGCAAATATTGAGATGAAAAATCCGGTTGTATTAGCACCGATGGCGGGAGTGTGTAACTCTGCATTCCGTTTAACAGTGAAAGAATTTGGTGCAGGTTTAGTTTGTGCTGAAATGGTAAGTGATAAGGCAATATTGCTTAATAACAAAAGAACATTAGATATGTTATATATCGATGAGAGAGAAAAACCATTAAGTTTACAAATTTTCGGTGGAGAGAAAGAAACTCTTGTAGATGCTGCGAAATACGTAGATAAATATACGACAGCAGACATTATTGATATTAATATGGGTTGCCCAGTACCGAAAATTGTTAAATGTGATGCGGGGGCAAGGTGGCTTTTAGACCCAAATAAAATATATGAAATGGTAGCTGCGGTTGTAGATGCTGTTGAAAAGCCGGTTACGGTTAAAATGCGTATCGGTTGGGATGAAGAACATATTTTCGCAATAGAAAATGCTAGAGCTGTTGAGCGTGCTGGTGGACAAGCTGTGGCGGTTCACGGACGTACGCGAGTGCAAATGTATGAAGGAAAAGCGGATTGGGATATCATTAAACAAGTAAAGCAAGCTGTAAATATCCCAGTTATCGGAAATGGTGATGTCGAAACACCGCAAGATGCGAAGCGTATGATTGATGAGATTGGTGTAGATGGTGTTATGATTGGCCGTGCAGCTCTTGGGGATCCATGGATGATTTATCGAACGGTAAAGTATTTAGAGACAGGTGAATTAATGCCGGAACCAACAGTGCGTGAGAAAATTGATGTATGTATGTTACATCTAGATCGCCTTATCGATTTAAAGAACGAAAATGTTGCTGTAAGAGAGATGAGAAAGCATGCAGCTTGGTATTTAAAAGGTGTTCGTGGTAATGCAAGTGTGCGTAATGGCATCAATACTTGCAACACACGTGAAGACCTTGCGAATGTATTAGGTGCATTTGTAGAAGAAGTAGAGGCGAAACAACAAACAATTTACGTTGGTTAATAGGGGGACGGAGAAGATTGACATTCTTCTACACACTTCCTATAATTACGTGAAAGAAAGAAGAACTGCCAGTTAGTTGCTGGCAGTTTTTCTAGTTGAGTAGAAAATGCTATACTGTATATATTGTAAAAATTAATAGAGCTGGAGTGATATCAATATCATGGATAACATGAACCACGAAGAATTAAACGACCAATTGCTTGTTCGTCGTGAAAAGCTACATAATTTACGTGAGCAAGGAATCGATCCGTTCGGTAAAAGATTTGAACGCACAAATTCAACAACCGACTTAGTAAGTCTATATGGAGAATTCTCTAAAGAAGAATTAGAAGAGAAAGGAATCACTGTTTCTATCGCTGGTCGTATTATGACAAAACGCGGTAAAGGAAAAGCTGGATTCGCGCACATTCAAGATTTACATGGACAAGTTCAAATTTACGTTCGCAAAGATACTGTTGGAGATGAAGAGTACGAGTTATTTACGACAGCAGATTTAGGTGACTTAGTAGGTATTGAAGGTAAAGTGTTCAAAACAAACGTTGGAGAACTTTCAGTAAAAGCAACAGGATTTACGCTTTTAACGAAATCTCTTCGTCCATTACCGGATAAATATCATGGATTAAAAGATGTTGAACAACGATACCGTCAACGTTACTTAGACTTAATTACAAGTATGGAAAGTCGTGAAACATTTGTTACTCGTAGTAAAATCATTCGTGAAATGAGAAGATATTTAGATGATAACGGTTATCTTGAAGTAGAAACGCCTATGATGCACGCGATTGCAGGTGGAGCGTCTGCTCGTCCTTTCACTACGCATCATAATGCGTTAGATATGGAATTATATATGCGTATCGCAATTGAACTTCATTTAAAACGTCTTATTGTGGGCGGATTAGAAAAAGTTTATGAGATCGGCCGTGTATTCCGTAATGAGGGTGTATCAACTCGTCATAACCCTGAGTTTACGATGATTGAATTATATGAAGCGTACGCTGATTATAATGATATTATGAAACTAACAGAAAACATGGTTGCTCATATTGCCAAAAAAGTATTGGGTACAACAACAATCCAATATGGTGATTATGAAATTAATCTAGAACCAGAATGGACACGTCTTCATATGGTAGATGCGATTAAGCAACACTCTGGAGCGGATTTCTGGAATCCAATGAGTGTAGAAGAAGCGCGTGAGCTTGCAAAAGAACATAATGTAGAAATTAAAGATACAATGGAAGTTGGTCATATTATAAATGAATTCTTCGAACAAAAAGTAGAAGATAAATTAATCCAACCAACATTTATTTACGGTCATCCGGTAGAAATTTCGCCACTTGCGAAAAAGAATGACGAAGATCCACGATTCACAGATCGTTTCGAATTATTTATCGTTGCACGTGAACATGCAAATGCATTCACTGAGTTAAATGATCCAATCGATCAAAAAGAACGTTTTGAAGCGCAATTAAAAGAGCGCGAACAAGGTAATGACGAAGCTCATATGATGGATGACGATTATATTGAAGCTCTTGAGTACGGTATGCCTCCTACGGGTGGGTTAGGAATTGGTATTGATCGTCTAGTTATGTTATTAACAAATGCACCATCTATTCGTGATGTATTATTATTCCCTGCTATGCGCCATAAACAAGACTAAGCTTTGGAGATTTCTCCAAAGCTTTTTTTATTTGAGTATGAGTTGCGTGGGTATAATAGATCTTGATGGTGCGAGAAATTATATTTATATAGAAGAAATGTGCTGTTTTTATACTTTTTTACTAAGTTAAAAATTTTATTAGAAAAACTATTGCATTTTAATAATTAAACTGGTATATTTATATCCGTTGCCACGAAAGGTAACAAGCAAAACAAACGAAAAACAACTTATTGAAAAAAGTTGTTGACGAAAATATAACAGAATGTTATATTGATAAAGTCGCTTATGAGCGACAACGTAGTTCTTTGAAAACTGAACGAAACAAACAACGTGAAACGTCAATTTTTATTTTTAGATGCTAGACAAACTAACTTTATTGGAGAGTTTGATCCTGGCTCAGGATGAACGCTGGCGGCGTGCCTAATACATGCAAGTCGAGCGAATGGATTAAGAGCTTGCTCTTATGAAGTTAGCGGCGGACGGGTGAGTAACACGTGGGTAACCTGCCCATAAGACTGGGATAACTCCGGGAAACCGGGGCTAATACCGGATAACATTTTGAACTGCATGGTTCGAAATTGAAAGGCGGCTTCGGCTGTCACTTATGGATGGACCCGCGTCGCATTAGCTAGTTGGTGAGGTAACGGCTCACCAAGGCAACGATGCGTAGCCGACCTGAGAGGGTGATCGGCCACACTGGGACTGAGACACGGCCCAGACTCCTACGGGAGGCAGCAGTAGGGAATCTTCCGCAATGGACGAAAGTCTGACGGAGCAACGCCGCGTGAGTGATGAAGGCTTTCGGGTCGTAAAACTCTGTTGTTAGGGAAGAACAAGTGCTAGTTGAATAAGCTGGCACCTTGACGGTACCTAACCAGAAAGCCACGGCTAACTACGTGCCAGCAGCCGCGGTAATACGTAGGTGGCAAGCGTTATCCGGAATTATTGGGCGTAAAGCGCGCGCAGGTGGTTTCTTAAGTCTGATGTGAAAGCCCACGGCTCAACCGTGGAGGGTCATTGGAAACTGGGAGACTTGAGTGCAGAAGAGGAAAGTGGAATTCCATGTGTAGCGGTGAAATGCGTAGAGATATGGAGGAACACCAGTGGCGAAGGCGACTTTCTGGTCTGTAACTGACACTGAGGCGCGAAAGCGTGGGGAGCAAACAGGATTAGATACCCTGGTAGTCCACGCCGTAAACGATGAGTGCTAAGTGTTAGAGGGTTTCCGCCCTTTAGTGCTGAAGTTAACGCATTAAGCACTCCGCCTGGGGAGTACGGCCGCAAGGCTGAAACTCAAAGGAATTGACGGGGGCCCGCACAAGCGGTGGAGCATGTGGTTTAATTCGAAGCAACGCGAAGAACCTTACCAGGTCTTGACATCCTCTGAAAACCCTAGAGATAGGGCTTCTCCTTCGGGAGCAGAGTGACAGGTGGTGCATGGTTGTCGTCAGCTCGTGTCGTGAGATGTTGGGTTAAGTCCCGCAACGAGCGCAACCCTTGATCTTAGTTGCCATCATTAAGTTGGGCACTCTAAGGTGACTGCCGGTGACAAACCGGAGGAAGGTGGGGATGACGTCAAATCATCATGCCCCTTATGACCTGGGCTACACACGTGCTACAATGGACGGTACAAAGAGCTGCAAGACCGCGAGGTGGAGCTAATCTCATAAAACCGTTCTCAGTTCGGATTGTAGGCTGCAACTCGCCTACATGAAGCTGGAATCGCTAGTAATCGCGGATCAGCATGCCGCGGTGAATACGTTCCCGGGCCTTGTACACACCGCCCGTCACACCACGAGAGTTTGTAACACCCGAAGTCGGTGGGGTAACCTTTTTGGAGCCAGCCGCCTAAGGTGGGACAGATGATTGGGGTGAAGTCGTAACAAGGTAGCCGTATCGGAAGGTGCGGCTGGATCACCTCCTTTCTATGGAGAATTGATGAACGCTGTTCATCAATATAAGTTTCCGTGTTTCGTTTTGTTCAGTTTTGAGAGAACTATCTCTCATATATAAATGTATGTTCTTTGAAAACTAGATAACAGTGTAGCTCATATTTTTTTAATTTTAGTTTGGTTAAGTTAGAAAGGGCGCACGGTGGATGCCTTGACACTAGGAGTCGATGAAGGACGGGACTAACGCCGATATGCTTCGGGGAGCTGTAAGTAAGCTTTGATCCGAAGATTTCCGAATGGGGAAACCCACTATACGTAATGGTATGGTATCCTTACCTGAATACATAGGGTATGGAAGACAGACCCAGGGAACTGAAACATCTAAGTACCTGGAGGAAGAGAAAGCAAATGCGATTTCCTGAGTAGCGGCGAGCGAAACGGAACATAGCCCAAACCAAGAGGCTTGCCTCTTGGGGTTGTAGGACATTCTATACGGAGTTACAAAGGAACGAGGTAGACGAAGCGACCTGGAAAGGTCCGTCGTAGAGGGTAACAACCCCGTAGTCGAAACTTCGTTCTCTCTTGAATGTATCCTGAGTACGGCGGAACACGTGAAATTCCGTCGGAATCTGGGAGGACCATCTCCCAAGGCTAAATACTCCCTAGTGATCGATAGTGAACCAGTACCGTGAGGGAAAGGTGAAAAGCACCCCGGAAGGGGAGTGAAAGAGATCCTGAAACCGTGTGCCTACAAATAGTCAGAGCCCGTTAATGGGTGATGGCGTGCCTTTTGTAGAATGAACCGGCGAGTTACGATCCCGTGCGAGGTTAAGCTGAAGAGGCGGAGCCGCAGCGAAAGCGAGTCTGAATAGGGCGTTTAGTACGTGGTCGTAGACCCGAAACCAGGTGATCTACCCATGTCCAGGGTGAAGTTCAGGTAACACTGAATGGAGGCCCGAACCCACGCACGTTGAAAAGTGCGGGGATGAGGTGTGGGTAGCGGAGAAATTCCAATCGAACCTGGAGATAGCTGGTTCTCCCCGAAATAGCTTTAGGGCTAGCCTTAAGTGTAAGAGTCTTGGAGGTAGAGCACTGATTGAACTAGGGGTCCTCATCGGATTACCGAATTCAGTCAAACTCCGAATGCCAATGACTTATCCTTAGGAGTCAGACTGCGAGTGATAAGATCCGTAGTCAAGAGGGAAACAGCCCAGATCGCCAGCTAAGGTCCCAAAGTGTGTATTAAGTGGAAAAGGATGTGGAGTTGCTTAGACAACTAGGATGTTGGCTTAGAAGCAGCCACCATTTAAAGAGTGCGTAATAGCTCACTAGTCGAGTGACTCTGCGCCGAAAATGTACCGGGGCTAAATACACCACCGAAGCTGCGAATTGATACCAATGGTATCAGTGGTAGGGGAGCGTTCTAAGTGCAGTGAAGTCAGACCGGAAGGACTGGTGGAGCGCTTAGAAGTGAGAATGCCGGTATGAGTAGCGAAAGACGGGTGAGAATCCCGTCCACCGAATGCCTAAGGTTTCCTGAGGAAGGCTCGTCCGCTCAGGGTTAGTCAGGACCTAAGCCGAGGCCGACAGGCGTAGGCGATGGACAACAGGTTGATATTCCTGTACCACCTCTTTATCGTTTGAGCAATGGAGGGACGCAGAAGGATAGAAGAAGCGTGCGATTGGTTGTGCACGTCCAAGCAGTTAGGCTGATAAGTAGGCAAATCCGCTTATCGTGAAGGCTGAGCTGTGATGGGGAAGCTCCTTATGGAGCGAAGTCTTTGATTCCCCGCTGCCAAGAAAAGCTTCTAGCGAGATAAAAGGTGCCTGTACCGCAAACCGACACAGGTAGGCGAGGAGAGAATCCTAAGGTGTGCGAGAGAACTCTGGTTAAGGAACTCGGCAAAATGACCCCGTAACTTCGGGAGAAGGGGTGCTTTCTTAACGGAAAGCCGCAGTGAATAGGCCCAAGCGACTGTTTAGCAAAAACACAGCTCTCTGCGAAGCCGTAAGGCGAAGTATAGGGGGTGACACCTGCCCGGTGCTGGAAGGTTAAGGAGAGGGGTTAGCGTAAGCGAAGCTCTGAACTGAAGCCCCAGTAAACGGCGGCCGTAACTATAACGGTCCTAAGGTAGCGAAATTCCTTGTCGGGTAAGTTCCGACCCGCACGAAAGGTGTAACGATTTGGGCACTGTCTCAACCAGAGACTCGGTGAAATTATAGTACCTGTGAAGATGCAGGTTACCCGCGACAGGACGGAAAGACCCCGTGGAGCTTTACTGTAGCCTGATATTGAATTTTGGTACAGTTTGTACAGGATAGGCGGGAGCCATTGAAACCGGAGCGCTAGCTTCGGTGGAGGCGCTGGTGGGATACCGCCCTGACTGTATTGAAATTCTAACCTACGGGTCTTATCGACCCGGGAGACAGTGTCAGGTGGGCAGTTTGACTGGGGCGGTCGCCTCCTAAAGTGTAACGGAGGCGCCCAAAGGTTCCCTCAGAATGGTTGGAAATCATTCGTAGAGTGCAAAGGCATAAGGGAGCTTGACTGCGAGACCTACAAGTCGAGCAGGGACGAAAGTCGGGCTTAGTGATCCGGTGGTTCCGCATGGAAGGGCCATCGCTCAACGGATAAAAGCTACCCCGGGGATAACAGGCTTATCTCCCCCAAGAGTCCACATCGACGGGGAGGTTTGGCACCTCGATGTCGGCTCATCGCATCCTGGGGCTGTAGTCGGTCCCAAGGGTTGGGCTGTTCGCCCATTAAAGCGGTACGCGAGCTGGGTTCAGAACGTCGTGAGACAGTTCGGTCCCTATCCGTCGTGGGCGTAGGAAATTTGAGAGGAGCTGTCCTTAGTACGAGAGGACCGGGATGGACGCACCGCTGGTGTACCAGTTGTTCTGCCAAGGGCATAGCTGGGTAGCTATGTGCGGAAGGGATAAGTGCTGAAAGCATCTAAGCATGAAGCCCCCCTCAAGATGAGATTTCCCATAGCGTAAGCTAGTAAGATCCCTGAAAGATGATCAGGTTGATAGGTTCGAGGTGGAAGCATGGTGACATGTGGAGCTGACGAATACTAATAGATCGAGGACTTAACCATATAATATGTAGCAATGTTATCTAGTTTTGAAAGAATATAAAAAAACTTGTTGACTTTAGAAGTTAAATGAGTTACAATAATTCTTGTCTTAAATGAATATAGTCTGGTAATGATGGCAGAGAGGTCACACCCGTTCCCATACCGAACACGGAAGTTAAGCTCTCTAGCGCCGATGGTAGTTGGGACCTTGTCCCTGTGAGAGTAGGACGTTGCCAGGCAAACGGAGGATTAGCTCAGCTGGGAGAGCACCTGCCTTACAAGCAGGGGGTCGGCGGTTCGATCCCGTCATCCTCCACCATTTAGCCGACTTAGCTCAATTGGTAGAGCAACTGACTTGTAATCAGTAGGTTGGGGGTTCAAGTCCTCTAGTCGGCACCAGTTTTAATTACGAGAGCCATTAGCTCAGTTGGTAGAGCATCTGACTTTTAATCAGAGGGTCGAAGGTTCGAATCCTTCATGGCTCACCATTTTAATGAAATATGCGGGTGTGGCGGAATTGGCAGACGCACTAGACTTAGGATCTAGCGCCTTTGGCGTGGGGGTTCGACTCCCTTCACCCGCACTTTTAATAAAATATCTCAAACATGTCTTGCGGAAGTAGTTCAGTGGTAGAATACAACCTTGCCAAGGTTGGGGTCGCGG
>NZ_CP012099.1:90000-150000 GCF_001182785.1 Bacillus thuringiensis
AAGGTCCGTCGTAGAGGGTAACAACCCCGTAGTCGAAACTTCGTTCTCTCTTGAATGTATCCTGAGTACGGCGGAACACGTGAAATTCCGTCGGAATCTGGGAGGACCATCTCCCAAGGCTAAATACTCCCTAGTGATCGATAGTGAACCAGTACCGTGAGGGAAAGGTGAAAAGCACCCCGGAAGGGGAGTGAAAGAGATCCTGAAACCGTGTGCCTACAAATAGTCAGAGCCCGTTAATGGGTGATGGCGTGCCTTTTGTAGAATGAACCGGCGAGTTACGATCCCGTGCGAGGTTAAGCTGAAGAGGCGGAGCCGCAGCGAAAGCGAGTCTGAATAGGGCGTTTAGTACGTGGTCGTAGACCCGAAACCAGGTGATCTACCCATGTCCAGGGTGAAGTTCAGGTAACACTGAATGGAGGCCCGAACCCACGCACGTTGAAAAGTGCGGGGATGAGGTGTGGGTAGCGGAGAAATTCCAATCGAACCTGGAGATAGCTGGTTCTCCCCGAAATAGCTTTAGGGCTAGCCTTAAGTGTAAGAGTCTTGGAGGTAGAGCACTGATTGAACTAGGGGTCCTCATCGGATTACCGAATTCAGTCAAACTCCGAATGCCAATGACTTATCCTTAGGAGTCAGACTGCGAGTGATAAGATCCGTAGTCAAGAGGGAAACAGCCCAGATCGCCAGCTAAGGTCCCAAAGTGTGTATTAAGTGGAAAAGGATGTGGAGTTGCTTAGACAACTAGGATGTTGGCTTAGAAGCAGCCACCATTTAAAGAGTGCGTAATAGCTCACTAGTCGAGTGACTCTGCGCCGAAAATGTACCGGGGCTAAATACACCACCGAAGCTGCGAATTGATACCAATGGTATCAGTGGTAGGGGAGCGTTCTAAGTGCAGTGAAGTCAGACCGGAAGGACTGGTGGAGCGCTTAGAAGTGAGAATGCCGGTATGAGTAGCGAAAGACGGGTGAGAATCCCGTCCACCGAATGCCTAAGGTTTCCTGAGGAAGGCTCGTCCGCTCAGGGTTAGTCAGGACCTAAGCCGAGGCCGACAGGCGTAGGCGATGGACAACAGGTTGATATTCCTGTACCACCTCTTTATCGTTTGAGCAATGGAGGGACGCAGAAGGATAGAAGAAGCGTGCGATTGGTTGTGCACGTCCAAGCAGTTAGGCTGATAAGTAGGCAAATCCGCTTATCGTGAAGGCTGAGCTGTGATGGGGAAGCTCCTTATGGAGCGAAGTCTTTGATTCCCCGCTGCCAAGAAAAGCTTCTAGCGAGATAAAAGGTGCCTGTACCGCAAACCGACACAGGTAGGCGAGGAGAGAATCCTAAGGTGTGCGAGAGAACTCTGGTTAAGGAACTCGGCAAAATGACCCCGTAACTTCGGGAGAAGGGGTGCTTTCTTAACGGAAAGCCGCAGTGAATAGGCCCAAGCGACTGTTTAGCAAAAACACAGCTCTCTGCGAAGCCGTAAGGCGAAGTATAGGGGGTGACACCTGCCCGGTGCTGGAAGGTTAAGGAGAGGGGTTAGCGTAAGCGAAGCTCTGAACTGAAGCCCCAGTAAACGGCGGCCGTAACTATAACGGTCCTAAGGTAGCGAAATTCCTTGTCGGGTAAGTTCCGACCCGCACGAAAGGTGTAACGATTTGGGCACTGTCTCAACCAGAGACTCGGTGAAATTATAGTACCTGTGAAGATGCAGGTTACCCGCGACAGGACGGAAAGACCCCGTGGAGCTTTACTGTAGCCTGATATTGAATTTTGGTACAGTTTGTACAGGATAGGCGGGAGCCATTGAAACCGGAGCGCTAGCTTCGGTGGAGGCGCTGGTGGGATACCGCCCTGACTGTATTGAAATTCTAACCTACGGGTCTTATCGACCCGGGAGACAGTGTCAGGTGGGCAGTTTGACTGGGGCGGTCGCCTCCTAAAGTGTAACGGAGGCGCCCAAAGGTTCCCTCAGAATGGTTGGAAATCATTCGTAGAGTGCAAAGGCATAAGGGAGCTTGACTGCGAGACCTACAAGTCGAGCAGGGACGAAAGTCGGGCTTAGTGATCCGGTGGTTCCGCATGGAAGGGCCATCGCTCAACGGATAAAAGCTACCCCGGGGATAACAGGCTTATCTCCCCCAAGAGTCCACATCGACGGGGAGGTTTGGCACCTCGATGTCGGCTCATCGCATCCTGGGGCTGTAGTCGGTCCCAAGGGTTGGGCTGTTCGCCCATTAAAGCGGTACGCGAGCTGGGTTCAGAACGTCGTGAGACAGTTCGGTCCCTATCCGTCGTGGGCGTAGGAAATTTGAGAGGAGCTGTCCTTAGTACGAGAGGACCGGGATGGACGCACCGCTGGTGTACCAGTTGTTCTGCCAAGGGCATAGCTGGGTAGCTATGTGCGGAAGGGATAAGTGCTGAAAGCATCTAAGCATGAAGCCCCCCTCAAGATGAGATTTCCCATAGCGTAAGCTAGTAAGATCCCTGAAAGATGATCAGGTTGATAGGTTCGAGGTGGAAGCATGGTGACATGTGGAGCTGACGAATACTAATAGATCGAGGACTTAACCATATAATATGTAGCAATGTTATCTAGTTTTGAAGGAATATGCCTTCATAGTTTGGTGATGATGGCAGAGAGGTCACACCCGTTCCCATACCGAACACGGAAGTTAAGCTCTCTAGCGCCGATGGTAGTTGGGACCTTGTCCCTGTGAGAGTAGGACGTCGCCAAGCAACTAAAACACGAGTCAAATGACTCGTGTTTTTTCGTGTTTTATTTTATAATCCATAGTAATAAAAAATGTGTTTAAAGTATTTATATTTTGATTAAATACAGGGGAATGTGGCTAGGATAGTGAATAAGCAAAAGAGTTGCAAATTTTATTAATACGTATATAATTAAAGTCAAAGATAGTCAAAGTCAATAAAGGTGGCGGATAAATGAGAAATATATCTGATATCATTGAGCAATATCTAAAGCAAGTTATTGACTTAAGTAATAATAATGTGATTGAAATCAAGAGAAATGAGATTGCGGATCGATTCGAGTGCGTACCATCTCAAATCAATTATGTAATCAATACCCGTTTTACGTTAGAAAGAGGATTTGTAGTAGAAAGTAAACGTGGTGGAGGAGGTTACATTCGCATTATAAAAGTCAAGCTGCATGATGATATAGACATTATTGATCAAATGCTTCATATGATTGATCATAGCGTTGCGCAAGGGAATGCAGAAAGTATGATTATACGTTTAATAGAAGAGGGAATCATAACAAATCGTGAAGCGAAACTGATGTTAAGTGTAATAGACCGTTCTGTATTATCAATGGATGTTCCTTCTCGAGATGAACTTAGGGCTCGAATATTATGCGCAATGTTAAGAACACTGAAATATAAATAAATATAACTTTTGTAAAAGATTGATAACTAAGATAAAGCAGTTAAATATTGTAGAAGTTTTGAAAAAGAACATGCACTTTTATTTAAACGGATTCAGGAAAGCGAACAATCTAGTAATGTATGAAAAGTACCATGAGATAGAGCGTTTCTGTTGTAAAGGTGGGGATAGTGATGACTTGTCAAAACTGTAACATAAGACCAGCAACTTTACATTATACAAAAGTAATTAACGAGAAGAAGGCGGAAGTTCATCTTTGTGAGCAATGTGCAGAGCAAAGTGGCTATACGTCTTTCTTTCAATCATCGCAGTCTAACTTTTCATTTCATGATTTATTTGCTGGTTTATTACACGGTGAATCAACAATGTTTGAAGAAGGAAAAAATGGATTTTCAAATGCAGATATAGTAAGGTGTCCAGATTGTAAGATGACATATGAACAATTTACAAAAGTTGGACGTTTTGGCTGTTCTTCTTGTTACGATACATTTAAGGAGCATTTAAAGCCATTATTAAAACGCCTTCACGGTGGGCATACAGATCATTGTGGAAAAATTCCGGAGCGTATAGAAGGAAATATCCACTTAAAGAAAGAATTAGATGAACTAAAACTCATTCTGAAACAATACGTACAGAAAGAGGAATTTGAGAAAGCTGCAGAGGTAAGAGATAAGATTCGAGGTCTTGAAATACAGCTTAGTGAGCATAGAGAGGGGGAATAGTTCTATGTCACTGGACAAAATTATGAACGAAGCAATTAGTCCATGGATGAAGGGGGATGGCCCTGATTCTGATATTGTTTTAAGTAGTCGAATTCGTTTGGCTCGTAATTTTAAACAATATCAATTTTCCACTATGCAAAACGAAGAAGAAGCTAAACAGATTCATGAATTATTTAAAAAGAAATTTATAAATAAAGCGGTAGGATCCTTTGGGGAGTTTGGACTATTAAAGATGAATGAATTAACCCCTCTTCAAAGGAGAGTTTTAGTCGAAAAGCATTTAATTAGTCCAAATCTTGCAGGGACAGAATATGGAGCATGTCTACTATCAGAAAGTGAGCATATTAGTGTTATGCTTAATGAAGAAGACCATATTCGGATTCAGTGCCTATTTTCAGGATTACAGTTATCGGAGGCGCTTCAAAGTGCCAATCAAATAGATAATTGGATTGAGAAAGAAGTTGAATACGCTTTTGATGAATCACTTGGATATATTACGAGTTGTCCTACTAATGTTGGCACAGGGTTGAGAGCTTCTGTGATGATTCATTTACCGGGACTGGTTTTAACAAAAAGAATTAGCCGTATTATACAAGTAATTCAAAAATTAGGGTTAGTAGTAAGAGGAATATACGGTGAAGGTAGCGAAGCGTTAGGTAATATATTTCAAGTTTCAAATCAAATGACGCTAGGAAAGTCTGAAGAAGATATTATTGCAGATTTAAAGAGTGTCATTCAACAGATTATACAGCAAGAAAAAATGGCTAGAGAATTAATTGTACAAAATTCAAGTATTGAACTTGAAGATAAGGTTTATCGTTCTTACGGCATACTAGCAAACAGTCGTTTAATTCAATCTGCAGAAGCAGCTAATTGCTTATCGGATGTACGACTTGGTATTGATCTAGGATATATAAAAGGTATATCGAGAAATATTTTGACGGAGCTAATGGTTCTTACGCAACCAGGTATTTTACAACAATACGCAGGTGGACCTTTAGGGCCAGAAGAAAGAGATTATCGAAGAGCAACCTTAATCCGTGAGCGATTACGTATTGAAAAAAACTAAGCGCAAGTAGGAGGCGATTTCTATGATGTTTGGAAGATTTACAGAAAGAGCACAGAAAGTATTAGCTTTATCTCAAGAGGAAGCAATTCGTATTGGGCATAATAATATTGGAACAGAACATATTTTACTTGGGCTTGTACGCGAAGGTGAAGGAATTGCAGCAAAAGCATTAATTGCTCTTGGATTAAGTCCAGAGAAAGTTCAAAAAGAAGTAGAAGCGTTAATTGGGCGTGGAACAGAAGCTTCTCAAACTGTACATTATACACCTCGTGCTAAAAAGGTTATTGAATTATCTATGGATGAAGCGCGTAAGCTAGGCCATTCTTACGTTGGAACAGAACACATTTTACTCGGTTTAATCCGTGAAGGTGAAGGTGTAGCCGCACGTGTTTTAAATAATTTAGGTGTAAGTCTAAATAAAGCAAGACAGCAAGTTTTACAACTTCTTGGAAGTAATGAAGCTAGTTCAGGTCATCAAGGTGGTTCAGCAGCAAATGCAAATACACCGACACTTGACAGTTTAGCAAGGGACTTAACAGTTGTTGCGCGTGAAAATCGCTTAGACCCTGTTATTGGACGTGGTAAAGAAATTCAACGTGTAATTGAGGTATTAAGCCGTAGAACGAAAAACAACCCAGTATTAATTGGTGAGCCTGGTGTAGGTAAAACGGCAATTGCAGAAGGATTAGCACAGCAAATTGTAAATAATGAAGTTCCTGAAACTTTAAGAGATAAGCGTGTTATGACACTAGATATGGGTACAGTGGTAGCTGGAACGAAATATCGCGGTGAATTTGAAGATCGTTTAAAGAAAGTGATGGATGAAATTCGCCAAGCAGGTAATATTATTCTATTTATTGATGAGCTTCATACATTAATTGGTGCAGGTGGAGCAGAAGGTGCAATCGATGCATCGAATATTTTGAAACCATCTTTAGCACGAGGAGAGTTACAATGTATTGGGGCAACAACTTTAGATGAGTATCGTAAATATATTGAAAAAGACGCGGCTTTAGAAAGACGTTTTCAACCAATTCATGTTGATGAGCCAAGTTTAGAAGAATCGATTCAAATCTTGAAAGGTTTACGTGATCGTTATGAGGCGCATCACCGTGTATCTATTACAGATGACGCTATTGATGCAGCTGTAAAACTTTCAGATCGTTATATTACAGATCGCTTTTTACCGGATAAAGCAATTGATTTAATTGATGAAGCTGCTTCAAAAGTTCGCTTACGTTCTTATACAACACCACCAAACTTAAAAGAGCTTGAAGTGAAGCTTGAGGAGATTCGAAAAGAAAAAGATGCAGCTGTACAAAGTCAAGAATTTGAAAAGGCTGCATCCTTACGTGATATGGAGCAACGCTTACGTGAGAAGTTAGAAGATACAAAACGTCAATGGAAAGAGCAACAAGGAAAAGAAAATTCAGAGGTTACGGTAGAAGATATTGCAAATGTCGTTTCTACATGGACGCGTATCCCAGTTTCTAAACTTGCACAAACAGAGACTGATAAATTATTAAATTTAGAATCCATTCTTCATGATCGTTTGATTGGTCAAGATGAAGCAGTAGTAGCTGTAGCAAAAGCTGTTCGTCGTGCAAGAGCAGGATTAAAAGATCCGAAGCGCCCAATTGGTTCATTTATATTCTTAGGGCCAACAGGTGTAGGTAAAACAGAACTTGCAAGAGCACTGGCAGAATCTATGTTCGGTGATGAAGATGCAATGATTCGCATCGATATGTCAGAGTACATGGAGAAGCATTCTACTTCCCGTTTAGTTGGTTCTCCTCCAGGATACGTTGGATATGAAGAAGGTGGACAATTAACAGAGAAAGTTCGTCGCAAGCCATATTCAGTTGTCTTATTAGATGAGGTAGAGAAAGCTCATCCGGATGTGTTTAATATTTTACTACAAGTATTAGAAGATGGTCGTTTAACAGATTCTAAAGGACGTACAGTTGATTTCCGTAATACGATTGTTATTATGACGTCTAACGTTGGTGCTGAGGCGTTAAAACGTAACAAACATCTTGGATTTAATGTACAAGATGAAAGCCGTGATTATTCGGATATGAAAGGTAAAGTAATGGATGAGCTGAAAAAGGCATTTCGTCCAGAATTCTTAAACCGTATTGATGAAATTATCGTATTCCATATGCTTGAGAAAAAACATATTCAAGAGATTGTAACTCTTATGGTAAATCAGTTAGTGAATCGCTTAAAAGAACAAGAAATCGAGTTGCACTTAACAGAAGGGGCAATTTCAGCTATTGCTGATAAAGGATTTGATCGTGAGTACGGTGCTCGTCCGCTTCGTAGAGCAATTCAGAAACATGTAGAAGATAGACTATCAGAAGAACTTTTAAAAGGTGCTATTGAGAAAGGACAAAAAGTTATCTTTGATGTAGAAGGAGAATCATTTGTCATTCATAGTGCAGAAAAGGTAAAATAAGTATAGACAAACAAAGAGGGCTACGCGATAGCCCTCTTTCTTGTACGAGAAGGATAAACGTTTATAGACGAAAGTGAAGTGAACTATAAAAAGGTATGGCTAAAAAGAAAACGAAATTTATATGTCAAGAATGTGGTTATCAGTCACCAAAATATATGGGTAAATGTCCTGGATGTGGTCAATGGAATACACTTGTTGAAGAAATGGAGCCAGTTGTATCATCCAGGCGCCTTAATTACGCGAATGCAATTCAAACGGAAGTAACAAAACCAAGACGTCTTACCGAAGTAGAAACAAAGTCTGAGGCACGTATTGAAACGGAATTTCAAGAGTTTAACCGTGTGCTTGGTGGCGGAATTGTAGATGGGTCCTTAGTACTTATTGGTGGAGACCCTGGGATTGGAAAATCAACATTACTATTACAGATTTCATCGCAATTAGCAGATTCTTCATATGATGTATTATACATATCAGGTGAGGAGTCGGCAAAGCAGATTAAACTTCGTGCAGATCGTTTGCATGTAAAGGGTAGCAATCTATTTGTTGTAGCAGAGACAGACCTGCAGCGTATTGCAGCACATATTGAAGAGATGAATCCAGCTTTTGTTGTTATTGATTCTATTCAAACGATACATTTACCTGAAGTGACGTCGGCCCCAGGAAGTGTGGCACAAGTACGTGAATGCACAGCAGAATTAATGAAACTTGCAAAAACAAAAGGAATCCCTATTTTCATTGTTGGGCATGTGACAAAAGAAGGAGCAATTGCAGGACCTCGTATGTTAGAACATATGGTCGATGCAGTTCTTTATTTTGAAGGAGACCGACACCATACGTATCGTATTTTACGAGCTGTGAAGAACCGTTTTGGTTCCACGAATGAAATGGGTATCTTTGAAATGAAAGAGCTTGGTCTTGCGGAAGTTTTAAATCCTTCTGAAATCTTCCTTGAGGAAAGGCCGGTTGGTGTTGCAGGATCAACAGTAGTTGCTTCAATGGAAGGAACAAGACCGGTTTTAGTAGAAATACAAGCATTAATCTCCCCTACTAGTTTTGGAAATCCTCGAAGAATGGCGACAGGAATTGATCATAACCGTGTTTCGCTTATTATGGCAGTATTAGAAAAAAGAACAGGTTTACTATTGCAAAATCAAGATGCATATTTAAAAGTAGCTGGTGGTTTGAAATTAGACGAACCGGCAATTGATTTAGCGGTGGCTTTAAGTATAGCCTCAAGTTTTAGGGATAAATCTACGGCACCAGCTGATGCAGTAATAGGAGAAGTAGGATTAACTGGAGAAATAAGAAGAGTATCAAGAATTGAACAACGTGTACAAGAAGCAGCTAAATTAGGATTTCAACGTGTAATTATTCCTAGAAAAAACTTAGGAGGATGGACAATTCCGGATGGGATTGAGGTTGTAGGTGTTTCTAATTTAGGGGAAGCGCTTCGTTTGACATTAGGAGGCTAGGCTATGGAAGAAAATAAGCAACGTGTCAAAAGTATGATTAATATTTTACAGCTCGTGGCCCCAGGAACACCATTGCGCGAAGGGATAGATAATGTACTTCGCGCGCAAACAGGGGGACTAATTGTTCTTGGATATAATGAGCAGATTAAAAGTATTGTTGATGGTGGTTTTCACATTAATTGTGCATTCTCTCCTGCTAGTTTATATGAATTAGCAAAAATGGACGGGGCACTTATTTTAAATGAAACGGGAAGTAAAATTTTAATAGCGAATGCACAGTTAGTTCCAGAGGCATCTATTGATTCTATTGAAACAGGTATGCGTCACCGAACAGCAGAACGTGTAGCGAAGCAGACTGGAAGCCTTGTTGTGGCCATTTCACAAAGACGTAACGTAATTACGCTATATCAAGGGAACTTACGTTATACACTAAAAGATATAGGTGTTATTTTAACAAAGGCAAATCAAGCTATTCAAACGTTAGAAAAATATAAGGCTGTATGGAATGATGGTATTACGAATTTGGGCATTCTAGAATTTGAAGAGGTCGTTACAATGTCCGAGGTAGTTCACGTTTTACATAGTGTTGAAATGGTACTGCGTATTAAAAATGAAATATTGAGCTATATTCATGAGCTAGGAACAGAAGGTAGGTTAATCCGTTTACAACTTACAGAATTACTAGCTGATTTAGAGGCAGAGGCAGCATTGTTAATTAAAGATTACCATCAGGAGAAAACACAAGACCATCATCAAATTTTGAAAAGGTTACAGGACCTTGCAAATACACAACTTTTAGAGGATAGTGATTTAGTTAAATTACTTGGCTACCCAGGGCAAACCAGTTTAGAAGAAAGTGTGACGCCAAGGGGATATCGAATTACAAGCAAAATCTCTCGTGTTCCGCCACTTATCATTGAAAATTTAATTAATCGATTCAAAACGTTGCAAGGAGTTTGTCGTGCGACTATTCATGAATTGGATGATGTGGAAGGAATTGGAGAAGTAAGGGCGAAGAAAATACGAGAAGGCCTAAAAAGAATTCAAGAGCATCTCTATATGAGTAGACACAATTAAGAATATTACATTGATTCTATAATATAACGACACTAGAACATTTTTGGTATATGATATGATATATTGGTAAATAAAACTATTTATAAAAAAACACGTCCGCTTTTGCATTCGGCGTTTTGATTAGCGAAACAATGGTTAATAATGAGTAGGAGGTGGTTGGATGTTAAAACGGATCGTACAGCTCTTCTTTCTAGTAATCGGGGGAGCGTTAGGGATTTACTTAATCCCAAAAGTTATTAATGTATTAGACATCGGTGCGGTTCCTTTATTGGAAGGATCGTATGTTCGTGCAATTATTGGTGCAATTATTTTATTTTTAACAACATTTTGGCTTGTAGATTATATTGTTCAACTTATTAAGCATATTGAAGAGGCTCTTGTAAAGGCGCCTGTAGCAGATGTTTTATTTGGTACATTAGGGTTGATCTCTGGTCTTATTGTTGCATATTTAATTTTAATACCAATTCGTGAATTTACAATTCCAGTTATTAGCACGGTGTTGCAAGTGTTCTTTACTCTTTTACTTGGATATTTAGGATTCCAAGTAGGATTTAAAAAGAGGAATGAATTGCTAGGATTATTTACATTATCCCAACGTGGAGGTAAGAAGAAAAACAATAGTGAGAACGAAGAGATAGAGGTAGAAAAATCTACGGCTCATTGGAAAATTCTCGATACGAGTGTAATTATTGATGGACGTATTGCTGATATTTGCCAAACGAAGTTTTTAGAAGGAACAATTGTGATTCCACAATTCGTATTAGAAGAGCTTCAGCATATTGCCGATTCTTCCGATGCTTTAAAGCGTAATCGTGGTCGCAGAGGGCTAGATATTTTAAATCGTATTCAAAAAGAGATGCCGATTCCGGTAGAAATTTATGAAGGCGATTTCGAGGATATCCAAGAGGTGGATAGCAAACTTGTAAAGTTAGCAAAAATCACCGGTGGAACTGTAGTAACGAATGATTTCAACTTAAATAAAGTTTCTGAATTACAAGGAGTAACGGTGTTAAACATTAATGATTTAGCTAATGCAATTAAACCAGTTGTACTCCCTGGCGAAGAATTAAATGTTTATGTTGTGAAAGATGGTAAAGAGCAAAACCAAGGTGTTGCGTACTTAGATGATGGTACGATGATTGTAGTAGAAGATGGTAGAGAGTATGTAGGTTCGCAACTTAATGTGCTGGTTACTAGCGTATTACAAACATCGGCTGGTCGTATGATTTTCGCGAAACGTAAATTATTAGAAAAAGCATTATAGGTAGAGGATTATTAATATGTATACATTAATTATTCCGGCAGCCGGTCAAGGAAAGCGGATGGGTGCTGGCAAAAATAAGTTGTTCTTACTTATAAATGAAGTACCGATTATCGTGCATACATTACGTGCTTTTGAAGGAGATAAAGCGTGCAAAAGTATTGTTATGGCAATTAACGAAGAGGAACGCCCGTATTTTGAAGAATTAATGCAGAAGTATCCAATTGAAAAACAGGTACAATTTATTCAGGGTGGAGCCGAAAGACAAGATAGTGTATATAATGCGATTCAGCATGCGAGTGATGTTGAATATGTTCTTGTGCATGACGGAGCGCGCCCATTCGTAACGGATAAAGTGATTCAAAATGTATTAACAGCAGCAGAAAAATATGGAGCTTCCATTTGTGCAGTGCCAGTAAAGGATACAGTTAAGAAAGTAGAGCAAGGTGTTGTTGTCGAAACGGTAGAACGATCTCAGCTTAAGGCTGTACAAACACCGCAAGGGTTCTCTGTTTCTCTTTTGCTAGAAGCTCATAGAAGTGCAAAACAGAGCTGTTTTCTTGGTACAGATGATGCAAGTCTCGTGGAACGCATTGGTAAGCAAGTAGGTGTGGTAGAGGGGAGTTACTATAATATTAAAGTGACGACTCCAGAGGATTTACTAATTGCTGAAAGTTTCCTTCATGTTCAGAAAAAATAGCCGTGATGGTGTATAACAAAGGAAAGCTCGGCAATGGCCGGGCTTTTCTTTGTAAGGATATCAATATAATATAGAGTCATAAAGCTCAGTGGTTTAGCTCAAGGAGGATGTAAAGAATGTTTCGAATTGGACAAGGTTTTGATGTGCATGAATTTGCGGAAGGTAGACCGTTAATTATTGGCGGAATTACAATTCCACACGAGAAAGGATTAATCGGTCATTCAGATGCAGATGTATTGTTACATACGATTGCTGATGCATGTTTAGGTGCTATTGCAGCAGGAGATATCGGAAAGCATTTTCCAGATACAGACCCAGCTTTTAAAGATGCAGATTCAGCTGTATTGTTACAAAAAGTTTGGGCATTTGCGCGTGAACAAGGTTACGAGTTAGGGAATTTAGATTGTACAATTATTGCTCAAAAGCCGAAAATGGCACCGCATATTGAAAGTATGCGTAAACGTATTAGTGAACTGTTAGAAACGTCTATAGATAACATTAATGTAAAGGCAACAACAACAGAAAAATTAGGATTTACAGGTAGGGAAGAAGGAATTGCTTCTCAAGCAGTGGTATTATTACAGAAAAAATAATGGTTTTTAATTCGTAAGATGGATAATCACATTTTTTTGTTGTACAATTATAGAATGTGTAGACATTAAGAATGGAAGGTGTACCAATTATGGAAAAGCAAGTGAGAGTGCGCTATGCGCCAAGTCCAACAGGACACTTACATATCGGAAATGCGCGTACGGCATTATTTAATTATTTATTTGCTCGTCATTTAGATGGCAAGTTTATTATTCGTATTGAAGATACTGATGTGAAACGTAACGTGGCTGGTGGAGAAGAAAGCCAATTAAAATACTTAAAATGGCTCGGTATGGACTGGGATGAAGGTGTTGATGTTGGTGGTGAATTTGGACCATATCGTCAAACAGAGCGTTTAGATATTTATAAAAAATTATATCTAGATTTATTAGAGCGTGGTTTAGCTTACAAATGTTATATGACAGAAGAAGAGCTAGAAGCAGAGCGTGAAGGTCAAATTTCGCGTGGTGAAACACCTCGTTATGCAGGTAACCACCGTGATTTAACTGAAGAACAAATGAAAGAATTTGAAGCTGAGGGACGTATTCCGAGTATTCGTTTCCGTGTACCAGCTGATCGTGATTACACATTCAAAGACATCGTAAAAGACGAAGTTGCATTCCATTCAAATGATTTTGGTGATTTTGTTATCGTGAAAAAAGATGGAATCCCAACTTATAACTTTGCGGTAGCAGTAGATGATCACTTAATGGAGATTACACATGTACTTCGTGGTGATGATCATATTTCAAACACGCCAAAACAAATGATGATTTATGAAGCTTTCGGTTGGGATATCCCACAATTCGGTCATATGACTTTAATTGTAAATGAAAGTCGCAAAAAATTAAGCAAGCGTGATGAATCTATTATTCAATTTATTGAGCAATATAAAGAGCTTGGATATCTTCCAGAAGCAATCTTTAACTTTATTGCGCTATTAGGTTGGTCACCAGTAGGTGAAGAAGAAATCTTCTCTCAAGATGAGTTTATCAAAATGTTTGATGCAGCTCGTTTATCAAAATCACCTGCATTATTTGATTCCCAAAAACTAAAATGGATGAACAACCAGTATATGAAAAAGCAAGATTTAGATACGGTTGTAGAGTTAAGTTTACCGCATTTAGTGAAAGCTGGACGTGTGGGAGAAACTTTAAGTGAACAAGACCAAGCTTGGATCCGTGGTGTGATTGCTTTATACCATGAACAAATGAGTTTTGGGGCTGAAATTGTAGAGCTTTCTGAAATGTTCTTTAAAGATCATGTTGATTATGAAGAAGAAGGACAAGAAGTATTAAATGGTGAACAAGTACCTGAAGTACTTCGTGCATTTGCTGGTCAAATAGAAGCTTTAGAAGAAATGGAGCCAGCGGCAATTAAGGCGGCAATTAAAGCAGTTCAAAAGGAAACAGGACATAAAGGTAAAAATTTATTTATGCCAATCCGTGTTGCAACTACAGGACAAACGCATGGTCCAGAGCTTCCGAATGCTATTGCACTTCTTGGAAAAGAAAAAGTTTTAAATCGTCTTCAAAAAGTAATTGGTTAACATTTTCTAGGTTTAGAAATATAATAAGTATACCTAAAACCTAATAAGGAAAAGCGACGAGAAGGAGAAGTAGAAAATCAGGCTTTTTACAGAGAGAACCACCTTTAGGCTGGGAGTGGTTTATAAGCAGATTTTTGAAATGCCCCTTCGAGTCTTCTGCTGAACAGCGAATTGTTTCGTGGGACGTCTTAGGATGCAAAGTAAGCAGAAGCGGTGTACACCGTTATCATGGATGAGTTTGAGGCTTTTTTAAGCCTAAACAGAGTGGAACCGCGCTTAAAAGGCGTCTCTGTCAATATGACAGAGGCGCCTTTTTTTTATACCGTGTAAATAGGTATGAATATAGAATTTATCTCCCTATATAAGGAATTAGGGGATAAGTGATGAGTTAGGGGAGTTAGTTCGCTCGACAAAAAGCAGCCCATAAAGGGGAGGGAACACCGATGTTTAAGAGGCTTCGGGAAGATATTGAAGTCGTTTTTGAACAGGATCCAGCGGCAAGAGGTTATTTCGAAGTCATTTTAACTTACTCTGGATTACATGCAGTTTGGGCTCATCGAATTGCACATGCTTTTTATAAAAGAGATTTTTTCTTTCTTGCACGTTTTGTTTCACAAGTTAGTCGCTTTTTTACTGGCATTGAGATTCATCCAGGCGCAACTATTGGTCGACGCTTTTTCATAGACCATGGAATGGGAGTTGTAATTGGAGAAACTTGTGAAATTGGTGATAATGTAACAATTTATCAAGGGGTTACATTAGGTGGTACAGGAAAAGAAAAAGGAAAGAGGCATCCGACAATTCAGGATAATGTATTAATTGCGACGGGTGCTAAAGTCCTTGGTTCTATTACTGTGGGAGAGAATTCTAAAATCGGGGCAGGGTCTGTCGTATTAAAAGAAGTTCCTGCACATTCTACAGTTGTAGGTATACCTGGCAGAGTCGTTATTCAAAATGGAGTAAAGATTGGTCAAGAATTAAATCACTCTGACCTTCCGGATCCAATTTTTGATAAATTAAAGGCTATGGAAGTAGAACTTGATAAATTGAAGAAACAACTGGAAGTAAAGGTAGAAAGGAAGGATAAAAATGACTATTCACATTTATAATACGTTAACACGCCAAAAAGAAGAGTTTGTTCCATTAGAAGAAAATAAGGTAAAGATGTATGTATGCGGACCTACAGTTTATAACTACATTCATATTGGGAATGCAAGACCTCCTATGGTATTCGATACAGTACGTCGTTATTTAGAATATAAAGGATACGATGTGCAATACGTATCTAACTTTACGGACGTAGATGATAAATTAATTAAAGCGGCAAATGAATTAGGTGAAGATGTACCGACAATTGCTGATCGTTTTGTTGAAGCGTACTTTGAAGATGTAACAGCGCTAGGTTGCAAACACGCAACAGTTCATCCTCGTGTAACAGAAAATATGGACATCATTATTGAATTTATTCAAGAGCTTGTGAATAAAGGGTATGCATATGAATCAGAGGGTGATGTGTACTTTAAAACGAAGGAATTCGAAGGTTACGGTAAATTATCACATCAACCAATCGCGGATTTACGTCACGGTGCTCGTATTGAGGTAGGAGAAAAGAAACAAGATCCTCTTGATTTTGCTTTATGGAAAGCTGCGAAAGAAGGAGAAATCTTCTGGGAAAGCCCTTGGGGGAAAGGACGTCCAGGGTGGCATATTGAATGCTCAGCTATGGCACGTAAGTACTTAGGGGATACAATCGATATTCATGCTGGTGGTCAAGACTTGGCGTTCCCACATCATGAAAATGAAATTGCGCAGTCGGAGGCATTGACTGGAAAAACGTTTGCACGTTACTGGATGCATAATGGATATATTAATATTAACAATGAGAAGATGTCTAAATCGCTTGGTAACTTTATTTTAGTTCACGATATTATTAAGCAATACGACCCGCAGTTAATTAGATTCTTTATGTTATCAGTACACTATCGTCATCCGATTAACTTTAGTGAAGAGTTATTACAAAGTACGAATAATGGACTGGAAAGAATTAAAACAGCTTATGGAAACTTAAAGCATCGTATGGAAAGCAGTACGGATTTAACAGACCATAATGAGAAATGGTTAGCTGAAATAGAGAAATTCCAGACTGCATTTGAAGAGGCGATGAATGATGACTTTAACACCGCGAATGCAATTACCGAATTATACAATGTAGCCAATCATGCAAATCAATATTTACTTGAAGAGCATACATCTAAAGTTGTGATCGAAGCATACGTAAAACAACTGGAAACGTTATTTGATATTTTAGGATTAGAATTAACACAAGAAGGATTGCTGGATGAAGAAATTGAAGAACTTATCCAAAAGCGCATTGAGGCGCGTAAAAATCGCGATTTCGCATTGTCTGATCAAATTCGCGACGATTTAAAAGAACGTAATATTATTTTAGAAGATACCGCTCAAGGTACAAGATGGAAAAGAGGATAAGAATGATTGATGCAAAGCAATTAAACAGCTTGGCGTTAGCGTATATGGGTGATGCGGTATATGAACAATATATCCGCTATCACCTCCTTCAAAAAGGAAAGGTTCGCCCTAATCAATTACATCGCTTAGGGACGAGCTTTGTTTCAGCAAAAGCACAGGCAAAAGTTGTTTATCATTTATTAGAGACGGCATTTTTGACAGAGGAAGAAGAGGCGGTATTAAGAAGAGGGCGTAATGCAAATTCGGGTACAGTGCCGAAAAATACGGATGTACAAACATATCGACATAGTACAGCCTTTGAAGCGCTAATTGGTTATCATCATTTATTAAATAACCGTGAAAGATTAGACGAAATTGTATATAAGGCAATTGCAGTTTTAGAAGAAAAGGAAGGGGGCACATCATCATGAGCAGTGAATATATTATCGGACGTAACCCTGTAATTGAAGCGTTACGATCAGGGAGAGATATTAATAAAATTTGGATCGCAGAAGGTGCTGCCAAAGGACAGGTACAGATTGTACTAGCGTTAGCGAAAGAAAATAAGGTTATTTTACAACACGCACCAAAGAAAAAGTTAGATCAATTAGTTGAGGGGAATCATCAAGGTGTAATTGCTCAAGTAGCTGCATATCAGTATGCGGAGTTAGAAGATTTATTCAAAGTGGCAGAAAAACGTAATGAAGATCCATTCTTCTTAATTTTAGATGAGATTGAAGATCCGCATAACCTAGGTTCTATTATGCGTACTGCTGATGCGACAGGAGCTCATGGAATTATTATTCCAAAGAGAAGGGCTGTGGGGCTTACAGCGTCAGTTGCGAAAGCATCAACAGGAGCAATTGAATACATTCCTGTTGCGCGCGTAACGAATTTATCCCGTACAATTGATGAATTAAAAGAACGTGGACTTTGGATTGCTGGTACAGATGCCAAAGGGAAAACGGATTACCGTAATTTAGATGGTAAAATGCCAATTGGGTTAGTAATTGGTAGTGAAGGAAAAGGTATGAGTCGTATTATTGGTGAAAAGTGTGATTTCCTAATCACTCTACCGATGGTTGGTAAAGTTACATCCTTAAATGCTTCCGTAGCCGCAAGTTTGTTAATGTATGAGGTATATCGTAAACGTCACGAAATTGGTAAATAAAAGATGAACGATATTTTAATCGTTGACGGTTACAACATTATCGGAGCTTGGGGAGATTTGAAGAAACTGCGGGATGTAGATTTACAATCATCAAGAGATGCGCTTATTGATAAGATGGCGGATTATCAAGGTTATACAGGCACAAAAGTGATGATAGTCTTTGATGCCTATACAGTACATGGTATTGAAAAAAAGATGAAACAATCTCGTGTGGAAGTAATATTCACACGAAAGAATCAAACTGCAGACGAAAAGATAGAGCAACTTGCGATAGAGCTTAGAAATATAAATACACGAATATATGTTGCGACTTCTGATTACACGGAACAATGGGTTATATTTGCGCAAGGTGCCCTTCGGAAATCTGCGCGTGAATTAGAGTTGGAAGTACAGGCAATGGAGCAACAAGTAAGAAGGCGTACAAAAGACACGAAAGAACAGCAACCCGCCATGCGAAAGATATTTAGTAAAGATATTACAGAAAAATTAGAAAAATTAAGAAGAGGAGAGCGTTGAAGCATTGACGCTCTTTGTCTTTTTACTGTATAATATTGCTAAATAAATAGCGGTCGGAGGGATCAAGGTGGAAGCAGGCTTCGTAAGTGTAGGCGACGTTACATTTCGTGATTTAGAGGATGAGGCAATCGTTGAGTTAGTTCGAAAAGGTAATACTGACGCTCTAGAATATTTAATTCACAAATATAAGAACTTTGTTCGCGCGAAATCAAGATCTTACTTTTTAGTGGGTGCCGATCGAGAAGACATTGTTCAAGAAGGTATGATAGGGTTGTTTAAAGCAATTCGTGATTATAAAGAGGACAAGCTGTCTTCATTCAAAGCATTTGCTGAACTGTGTATCACTCGACAAATTATTACCGCTATTAAAACGGCGACAAGACAAAAACATATTCCCTTAAATTCGTATGTGTCTTTAGATAAGCCGATTTACGATGAGGAATCTGATCGAACATTATTGGATGTTATTTCTGAAGCGAAGGTAACTGATCCTGAAGAAATGATTATTAGCCAAGAAGAATATACAGACATAGAATCAAAAATATCTGAATTATTAAGCGATTTAGAAAGAAAAGTACTTTCTTTATATCTAGATGGGCGTTCTTATCAAGAGATTTCAGAACAGTTAAACAGACATGTGAAATCTATTGATAACGCTTTACAGCGGGTGAAGAGGAAATTGGAGCGATATATGGAAATGCGAGAAAGTACAAGTTTAAATTCATAACAAATAACAAGTGCAACAGGTGTAAAATAAATCACCTGTTTTCTTTTGTAGAGAGTACAAAATGCATGTCATTGACATTGTCTTTTATTGTATGATACATTTTTAGGGACATAATGTTACAAGGTTGGTGTAACTAATGAGGAAAAAAGTTGTACTCTCATGTGAAGAGTGTAAAAATCGAAACTACTCTACTATGAAAGATACGAGCTCAATAGAGCGACTTGAAATAAAAAAGTTTTGTAAAACATGCAATCAGCATACAGTTCACAAGGAAACAAAATAAATAATTGAAATAATACACTGGAGGTCCCGCAGATGCGTTTAACGAACTTTTTCGGCGATGTAGGTCGCGAAATGAAAAAAGTAAGTTGGCCTAAAAAAGATGAATTACTCCGCTCAACAGCGACTGTTGTTGCTACAGTTGTGTTCTTTGCGATTTTCTTCGCAGTAGTTGATATGGGCATTTCTTCTTTAATTCGGTTAATTCTTGGTTAATTCTTGAATAAGAAGCACTTATCCATGATATAATGTTATTTATAAGAACTGTGTAAAAGCCCGGTGAACGGGTTTTTTCATTTGCGCAAAAAAATGTACGTCAGGGAGGGAAGGACGCTCGTCCTAAATGAATGGAAAAAAGTTGGTATGTTGTCCATACTTATTCTGGATATGAAAATAAAGTAAAAGCAAACCTAGAGAAGCGTGTAGAATCAATGGGTATGCAAGATAAAATTTTCCGTGTTGTTGTCCCGGAAGAAGTAGAAGTAGAAATGAAAAACGGAAAAGAAAAATTAATGAAAAGAAAAGTGTTCCCAGGTTATGTATTAGTAGAATTAATCATGACTGATGATTCTTGGTATGTTGTACGTAACACGCCGGGTGTAACTGGGTTCGTTGGTTCTTCTGGTTCTGGATCTAAACCATCACCTCTATTAGAAGAGGAAGTTGTTACCATTATGAAACATATGGGAATGGACAACGAAGTGGTTGATTTCGACTTTGAACTTCATGAGACAGTACGTGTAAATGAGGGGCCATTCGCAGATTATACAGGTGCTATTGAAGAAATTGATGTGGAGAAGAAAAAGGTTAGCGTACTTGTGGACATGTTTGGTCGCGAGACTCCAGTTGAACTTGACTTCCATCAAATTGAAAAATTATAAAATGAAACTTGAAATGAATTGTAAAAAGTGATAATATCTTTTAAGTCAGTACGTCTTCGTTATCGGAGACGTTTTTTGAAAGATTTTATCCTTACAGATAAAATATGACGTGGGAGGGCAAATCACTGTCCAATTGACCACATCACGGACTTAAGGAGGTGTGTCTCGTGGCTAAAAAGGTAATTAAAATGGTAAAGCTTCAAATTCCTGCAGGTAAAGCTAACCCAGCTCCACCAGTTGGTCCAGCATTAGGACAAGCAGGTGTTAACATCATGGGCTTCTGTAAAGAGTTTAACGCTCGTACAGCAGATCAAGCTGGTCTTATCATCCCTGTTGAAATTACGGTATTTGAGGACCGTTCATTCACTTTCATTACTAAAACTCCTCCTGCTGCTGTTCTTCTTAAGAAAGTAGCTGGTATTGAGTCTGGTTCTGGTGAACCAAACCGTAATAAAGTGGCAACTGTTAAGCGTGATAAAGTACGCGAAATCGCTGAAACTAAAATGCCTGACCTAAACGCTGCTAGCGTAGAAGCTGCAATGCGTATGGTTGAAGGTACTGCACGCAGTATGGGCATCGTTATCGAAGACTAATTCGATTTGTTTTTAAAAAAGGTTGCGGGTCTGGAATTCCAATTCGCAACCTTTATTATCGTAAATGATTATTGTTTTTAAATAAATGGATGGCGCTCATCCTCAGGTTATACCTGAAAACAGGCGTAAACGTGGGAGGTTATTCCGCTAAAACCACATTCGAGGAGGAAATAAAAATGGCTAAAAGAGGTAAAAAGTACGTAGAAGCTGCAAAGCTTGTTGATCGTGCATCTGCTTACTCTGCAACAGAAGCAGTAGAATTAGTAAAGAAAACAAACACAGCTAAATTTGATGCAACTGTAGAAGCTGCATTCCGTTTAGGTGTTGACCCTAAGAAAGCTGACCAACAAATCCGTGGTGCAGTTGTTCTTCCACACGGTACTGGTAAAGTACAACGTGTATTAGTGTTCGCTAAAGGTGAAAAAGCTAAAGAAGCTGAAGCTGCTGGAGCTGACTTCGTAGGCGATACTGATTACATCGGTAAAATCCAACAAGGTTGGTTCGATTTCGATGTAGTAGTAGCAACTCCTGACATGATGGGTGAAGTTGGTAAACTTGGTCGCGTATTAGGACCTAAAGGTTTAATGCCAAACCCTAAAACTGGAACAGTTACTTTCGATGTAACTAAAGCTGTTAACGAAATCAAAGCTGGTAAAGTTGAATACCGCGTTGATAAAGCTGGTAACATCCACGTTCCAATCGGTAAAGTATCTTTCGAAGATGCTAAATTAGTAGAAAACTTCAAAACAATCGCTGACACTTTATTAAAAGTTAAGCCATCTGCTGCAAAAGGTACTTACATGAAGAACGTAACAGTTGCTTCTACAATGGGACCTGGCGTACGTGTAGACGTTTCTACATTAGCGTAAAAATTGGAAGTTGACTTCATAAAGAAGATTTAATATAATCATTTATGTTGTGAATTTAAATAGTGTACCGTAGACAGTAGGTGTCAATAGACTTAATTTCCTACCTAGGTGTTAATATACGAAACGGAATTTTTTTCTGTGACTATATGCCTCCATGTCTACAAGTTGGGCATGGAGGTTTTTAGTGCACTTTCGGTACATCTTCTATATAATCTACAGGAGGTGTAATAACATGAGCAAAGTAATCGAAACTAAACAACAAGTTGTAACTGAAATCGCGGACAAACTTCGTGCTAGTAAATCTACAATCGTTGTTGACTACCGTGGTTTAACAGTTTCTGAAGCAACAGAATTACGTAAGCAATTACGTGAAGCTGGCGTTGAGTTCAAAGTTTACAAAAACTCTCTAACTCGTCGTGCTGCAGAATCTGCTGAAATGGCTGAGTTAAACGAATTCTTAACAGGACCAAACGCAATCGCGTTCAGTAACGAGGATGTAGTTGCTCCTGCGAAAGTATTAAACGACTTCGCTACAAAACATGAAGCTTTAGAAATTAAAGCGGGCGTAATCGAAGGTAAACTTGTAACACTTGATGAGGTTAAAGCAATCGCTACTCTTCCATCACGTGAAGGCTTACTTTCTATGCTTCTTAGCGTTCTTCAAGCTCCAATCCGTAACCTTGCACTTGCTACTAAAGCAGTTGCAGAACAAAAGGAAGAGCAAGGCGCTTAATTTTTTAAAAGATAATTACTTGTTATCTATAAAACAATACAAACCTATTTAAGGGAGGATATTTACAATGACTAAAGAACAAATCATTGAAGCAGTTAAATCTATGACTGTATTAGAACTTAACGACTTAGTAAAAGCTATCGAGGAAGAATTCGGCGTAACTGCTGCTGCTCCTGTAGCTGTAGCTGGTGGCGCTGGTGAAGCTGCTGCTGAAAAAACTGAGTTTGACGTAGTACTTGCAAGTGCTGGCGCTCAAAAAATCAAAGTTATCAAAGCTGTACGTGAAATCACTGGTCTTGGCTTAAAAGAAGCTAAAGAATTAGTTGACAACACTCCAAAAGCAATCAAAGAAGGCGTTTCTAAAGAGGAAGCTGAAGAAATGAAAGCTAAACTTGAAGAAGTTGGCGCTGCTGTAGAAGTTAAGTAATTAACTTTTGATGCTTTAAAAAAAGCTCGCTCTCATGCGAGCTTTTTTTTTAACTGTAAAGAAAAGAGGTGGCCATATGGCAGACCATTATTTTTCTAACGACCCTTCTAGTAAAAGTGATCGTAAACGATGGGAATTTCCACTTCGTGGATCTCAATTTACTTTTTTATCTGACCATGGGGTGTTTTCGAAAAACGAGGTGGACTTTGGTTCCCGTCTTTTAATTGAAGCGTTTCAAATGCCGGATATTAAAGGTGATATATTAGACGTAGGTTGTGGATACGGTCCTATTGGTTTGTCGTTAGCGAAAGAGTTTCAAGGTTGTGAAGTTCACATGGTGGATGTGAATGAAAGGGCGCTTGGGCTTGCGAAAGAAAATGCCGCTAATAACAGAATCGAGAATATACGTATTTTTCAAAGTAGCGTCTATGAAAATGTAGATGGCAAGTATGCTGCTATTCTATCTAACCCTCCAATTCGTGCGGGTAAAGATATCGTACATGAGATTTTAGAAAAAGCTGTGGAGTATTTAGTTCCAGGTGGAGAACTTTGGATTGTTATTCAAAAGAAGCAAGGTGCACCATCTGCGCTGAAAAAACTAGAAGAAGTATTTTCTGAAGTTGAGGTTGTAGAAAAGAAAAAAGGATATTATATCATAAAATCAAAAAAACGTTGACGGTTATTTTTGGCTATGTTAACATTATACAATGCCAATATATGATTTTCTGCGTTGAGAAAGATGTATATTTTTGTTTCTCTTGGAAAAGATAGTAAAATCAGCAGATTATGAAACAGAATGATGGTTTTCTTATAGAAGCCATTTTTCTTTTTTGAGCAGGTAGAAAGACTCAACGTATTTATCTTTAAGAGAAAAAGACTACGCTAATAGCAGTAGTTGTATTTATTTGTGATTTTGCACAAATTTTTTTGTGCATTTATAATACTCATGATTTGAGGGGTGAAGCAGTTGACAGGTCAACTAGTTCAATACGGACGCCACCGCCAACGAAGAAGTTATGCCCGTATTAGTGAAGTATTAGAGTTACCAAATCTTATCGAAATTCAAACCTCTTCTTATCAGTGGTTTCTTGATGAGGGTTTGCGAGAAATGTTCCAAGACATTTCTCCGATTGAAGACTTTACGGGAAATCTATCGCTTGAATTTATCGACTACAGCTTAGGTGAACCTAAATACTCTGTAGACGAATGCAAAGAGCGTGATGTGACGTATGCAGCACCACTTCGTGTAAAAGTGCGTCTAATCAACAAGGAAACTGGTGAAGTAAAAGAACAAGATGTGTTCATGGGAGATTTCCCACTCATGACAGAGACTGGAACATTCGTAATTAACGGTGCAGAACGTGTTATCGTTTCCCAGTTAGTTCGCTCTCCAAGCGTATACTATAGTGGCAAAGTGGATAAAAACGGAAAACGTGGTTTTACTGCTACTGTAATTCCAAACCGCGGAGCTTGGTTAGAGTATGAGACAGATGCTAAGGATGTTGTATATGTGCGTATTGACCGTACGCGTAAACTTCCTGTAACTGTTTTGTTACGCGCATTAGGGTTTGGCTCTGATCAAGAAATCACCGAGCTTTTAGGTGATAACGAATACTTAAGCAACACATTAGAAAAAGACAACACAGATAGCACAGAAAAAGCATTGCTTGAAATTTATGAGCGTCTACGTCCTGGTGAACCACCAACAGTAGAAAATGCTAAGAGCTTACTTGTGTCTCGTTTCTTCGATCCAAAGCGCTACGATTTAGCAAATGTAGGTCGCTATAAGATCAACAAGAAGTTACACATTAAAAACAGATTGTTTAATCAACGTTTAGCTGAAACGTTAGTGGATCCAGAAACTGGTGAAATTTTAGCGACAGAAGGAACAATCTTAGATCGTCGTACACTTGATCGCATTTTACCTTACTTAGAGAAAAACATTGGATTCAAAACAGCGAAACCAATGGGTGGAGTGGTAGAAGGCGATGTTGAGCTGCAATCTATTAAGATTTATGCTCCTGAGTCGGAAGGCGAACGCGTAATTAATGTAATTGGTAATGCAAATATTACTCGTGATGTGAAACACATCACACCAGGTGATATCCTTGCTTCTATCAGTTACTTCTTCAACCTACTATACAAAGTAGGGGATACAGATGATATTGACCATTTAGGAAACCGTCGTCTGCGTTCTGTTGGAGAACTATTACAAAATCAATTCCGTATCGGTCTTTCTCGTATGGAACGTGTTGTTCGTGAGAGAATGTCGATCCAAGATACGAATGCAATTACACCACAGGCACTAATTAATATTCGTCCTGTTATTGCATCTATTAAAGAGTTCTTCGGAAGTTCTCAGTTATCTCAGTTCATGGACCAAACAAATCCATTAGCAGAGTTAACTCACAAACGAAGACTATCTGCATTAGGACCTGGTGGTTTAACGCGTGAGCGCGCAGGCTTTGAAGTACGTGACGTTCATTACTCCCACTACGGTCGTATGTGTCCGATTGAAACACCAGAGGGACCAAACATCGGTTTAATTAACTCATTATCTTCGTTCGCGAAAGTAAATGAGTTTGGTTTCATTGAAACACCATACCGTCGTGTTGACCCAGAAACTGGTCTTGTAACAGGGCATGTTGATTATTTAACAGCAGATGAAGAAGATAACTATGTTGTAGCCCAAGCGAATATGAAATTATCTGATGAAGGTGAATTCCTAAGTGAAGATATCGTAGCTCGTTTCCGTGGTGAAAATATTGTAACAAATAGAGAACGCATCGACTACATGGATGTATCTCCAAAACAAGTAGTGTCGGCAGCGACAGCTTGTATTCCGTTCTTAGAAAACGATGACTCTAACCGCGCACTTATGGGAGCGAACATGCAACGTCAGGCGGTTCCGTTAATGAATCCGGAATCTCCGATTGTAGGTACAGGTATGGAGTACGTATCAGCAAAAGACTCAGGTGCTGCAGTAATCTGTAAACATCCTGGTGTTGTTGAGCGCGTAGAAGCACGTGAAGTTTGGGTACGCCGCTATGTAGAGGTTGACGGTCAAACAGTAAAAGGCGACTTAGATCGCTACAAAATGCAAAAATTCATTCGTTCTAACCAAGGAACTTGTTACAACCAACGTCCAATCGTAAGTGTTGGAAATGAAGTTGTAAAAGGTGAAATCCTTGCGGATGGTCCTTCTATGGAATTAGGTGAACTAGCACTTGGACGTAACGTGCTTGTTGGCTTCATGACTTGGGACGGTTATAACTACGAGGATGCGATCATCATGAGTGAGCGCCTTGTAAAAGATGATGTGTACACTTCTATTCATATTGAAGAATATGAATCAGAAGCTCGTGATACGAAGCTTGGACCAGAAGAAATTACACGTGACATTCCAAACGTTGGGGAAGACGCATTACGTAACCTTGACGAGCGCGGTATCATTCGCGTTGGTGCTGAAGTAAAAGATGGAGATTTACTTGTTGGTAAAGTAACACCTAAAGGTGTAACAGAATTAACAGCTGAAGAACGTCTATTACATGCTATCTTTGGAGAAAAAGCGCGTGAAGTACGTGATACATCACTACGTGTACCACACGGTGGTGGCGGTATTATCTTGGACGTAAAAGTATTCAATCGTGAAGATGGCGATGAATTGCCACCAGGCGTGAATCAACTTGTACGTGCATATATCGTTCAAAAACGTAAAATTTCTGAAGGTGACAAGATGGCCGGACGTCACGGTAACAAAGGTGTTATCTCTCGTATTTTACCAGAAGAAGATATGCCTTACTTACCAGACGGTACGCCAATCGATATCATGTTAAACCCATTAGGGGTACCATCTCGTATGAATATCGGTCAGGTATTAGAGCTTCATCTTGGTATGGCAGCAAGATACCTTGGCATTCACATTGCAACACCAGTATTCGATGGTGCTCGTGAGGAAGATGTTTGGGGCACAATTGAAGAAGCTGGTATGGCAAATGATGCGAAAACAATCCTGTATGACGGACGTACTGGTGAACCATTCGATAACCGCGTATCTGTTGGTGTCATGTATATGATTAAACTTGCGCACATGGTTGACGATAAACTTCATGCTCGTTCTACTGGACCATACTCACTTGTAACGCAGCAACCTCTGGGAGGTAAAGCTCAGTTCGGTGGACAGCGTTTCGGTGAGATGGAGGTTTGGGCACTTGAAGCTTACGGTGCTGCTTATACTCTTCAAGAAATCTTAACAGTGAAGTCTGATGATGTTGTTGGACGTGTTAAGACGTATGAAGCAATTGTTAAAGGTGAAAATGTTCCAGAACCAGGCGTTCCTGAATCATTCAAAGTATTGATTAAAGAACTGCAAAGTTTAGGTATGGACGTTAAAATGATGTCAATCAACGACACAGAAATTGAAATGCGTGATACAGAAGATGACGATGATCATCAATCAGCAGATAAATTGAATGTTGAAGTTGAGACAACTAAGGAATAATTGGGATAACCTGTAGACTAAAAGGGAGGTAGGCCCCTTGATAGATGTAAATAACTTTGAATATATGAAGATTGGACTTGCTTCACCTGACAAGATTCGTTCTTGGTCATACGGTGAAGTTAAGAAACCAGAAACAATTAACTATCGTACGTTAAAGCCTGAAAAAGATGGCTTGTTCTGTGAGCGTATTTTCGGACCACAAAAGGACTGGGAATGTCATTGCGGAAAATACAAACGTGTACGTTATAAAGGTGTAGTTTGTGATCGATGTGGCGTTGAAGTAACGCGTGCAAAAGTACGTCGTGAACGTATGGGTCATATCGAATTAGCTGCTCCTGTATCTCATATTTGGTATTTCAAAGGTATCCCGAGCCGCATGGGACTTGTCTTAGACATGTCCCCTCGCGCGCTTGAAGAAGTAATTTATTTCGCTTCTTATGTTGTAACAGAAAGTGGAGATACACCACTTGATAAGAAGCAATTACTTTCTGAAAAAGAATACCGTGCATATCGTGATCGATATGGTAGCACATTCCAAGCTGCTATGGGTGCAGAAGCGATTAAAAAGCTACTACAAGACATTGATTTAGATAAAGAAGTAGACTTCTTAAAAGAAGAATTAAAAACAGCACAAGGACAACGCCGTACTCGTGCTATTAAACGTCTAGAAGTATTAGAAGCATTCCGTAACTCTGGAAATGAACCATCTTGGATGATCTTAGATGTTCTACCAGTTATCCCACCAGAACTACGCCCAATGGTACAGTTAGATGGTGGACGTTTTGCTACTTCTGACTTAAACGACTTATATCGTCGTGTAATTAACCGTAACAACCGTTTAAAACGTCTATTGGACCTAGGTGCTCCAAGCATCATCGTTCAAAACGAAAAACGTATGTTACAAGAAGCTGTAGACGCATTAATTGATAATGGTCGTCGTGGCCGTCCGGTTACTGGACCAGGTAACCGTCCATTAAAATCACTATCTCACATGCTTAAAGGTAAACAAGGACGTTTCCGTCAAAACTTATTAGGTAAACGTGTTGACTACTCTGGCCGTTCTGTAATCGTTGTAGGACCGAACTTAAAGATGTACCAATGTGGATTACCGAAAGAAATGGCGCTTGAACTGTTCAAACCTTTCGTTATGAAAGAGTTAGTTGGAAAAGGTTTAGCACACAACATTAAGAGTGCTAAACGTAAAATTGAGCGTGTACACCCTGAAGTTTGGGACGTTTTAGAATCTGTGATTAAAGAGCATCCAGTACTTCTAAACCGCGCACCAACACTTCACCGTCTTGGTATCCAGGCGTTTGAACCTACATTAGTAGAAGGTCGCGCAATTCGTCTTCACCCACTTGTATGTACTGCATACAATGCGGACTTTGACGGTGACCAAATGGCGGTTCACGTTCCGTTATCATCAGAGGCACAAGCAGAAGCTCGTATTCTTATGTTAGCGGCACAAAACATCTTGAATCCAAAAGACGGAAAACCAGTTGTTACTCCATCTCAGGATATGGTATTAGGTAACTACTACTTAACACTTGAGCGTGAAGGCGCAATCGGTGAAGGTATGGTCTTCAAAGATGCAAACGAAGCAATACTTGCATACCAAAATGGATATGTACATCTGCACACACGTGTTGCAGTTGCTGCAAGTTCAGTAAATAACGTAACATTTACTGAAGAGCAAAAAGGTAAGCTTCTATTAACAACAGTTGGTAAATTAATATTTAACGAAATCTTACCAGAGTCGTTCCCTTATATTAATGAACCGACAAACTCAAACCTTGAAAAAGAAACACCAGCGGAATATTTCGTTGAAAAAGGTGCGAACATTAAAGAAATTATTGCTAGTCGCGAAGAAGTGGCGCCATTTAGCAAGAAGATCCTTGGTAACATCATTGCGGAAGTATTCAAGCGTTTCCAAATTACGGAAACATCTCGCATGCTTGACCGTATGAAAAACTTAGGATTTAAGTACTCTACAAAAGCTGGTATTACAGTTGGGGTATCTGACATTCTTGTATTAGGTGAAAAAGATGAAATTCTCCATGAAGCACAAGCAAAAGTAGATAATGTAATTAAACAATTCCGTCGTGGTTTAATCACGGAAGAAGAACGTTACGATCGTGTTATCTCTATTTGGAGTAATGCAAAAGATGTTATCCAAGGAAAACTGATGAAATCCTTGAATAAACGCAACCCAATCTTCATGATGAGTGATTCCGGTGCCCGTGGTAACGCATCGAACTTTACTCAGCTTGCTGGTATGCGTGGTCTGATGGCCAATCCATCTGGTCGTATTATCGAACTTCCAATTAAATCAAGTTTCCGTGAAGGTTTAACAGTACTTGAGTACTTCATCTCTACGCATGGTGCGCGTAAAGGTCTTGCCGATACAGCACTTAAAACTGCCGATTCTGGTTACTTAACACGTCGTCTTGTAGACGTTGCACAAGATGTAATTGTCCGTGAAGATGATTGTGGAACAGATCGTGGTCTATTAATTGGTGCGATTAAAGAGGGTAATGAAGTAATTGAGTCATTATATGATCGTCTTGTTGGACGTTTTGCAAGAAAAACTGTAAAACATCCTGAAACAGGTGAAGTATTAGTTAGTGAAAACCAATTAATTACTGAAGATATCGCTCATATCGTTGAGAATTCGGGTGTTGAAACTGTAAACATTCGTTCAGCGTTCACGTGTAACACTCGCCATGGTGTATGTAAGAAGTGTTACGGCCGTAACTTAGCAACTGGTACAGACGTAGAAGTAGGAGAAGCGGTAGGTATTATCGCAGCTCAGTCTATCGGTGAGCCAGGTACACAGTTAACGATGCGTACGTTCCATACAGGTGGGGTTGCCGGAGATGATATTACTCAAGGTTTACCTCGTATCCAAGAGATCTTCGAAGCTCGTAATCCGAAAGGTCAGGCAGTTATCAGTGAAATCGACGGTGTTATCGCAGCGATCAACGATGTTAAAGATCGCCAAGAAGTAGTTGTACAGGGTGAAGTTGAAGCTCGTACGTATGCTATTCCTTACGGTGCTCGTCTGAAAGTAACGTTAGGACAGCCAATTAGCCACGGTAAAGAGTTAACAGAAGGTTCTATTGATCCGAAAGAATTACTAAAAGTAACGGACATTACAGCAGTGCAAGAATACTTATTACGTGAAGTTCAAAAAGTATACCGTATGCAAGGGGTAGAAATTGGTGACAAACACGTAGAGGTAATGGTACGTCAAATGCTACGTAAAGTTCGTGTAAGTGATGCAGGTGAAACAGACGTATTACCAGGAACATTACTAGATATCCATCAGTTTACTGATGCGAATGCGAAGGTGTTACTGAAAGGTAAACAACCAGCGACAGCTAGACCTGTTCTACTTGGTATTACAAAAGCTTCACTTGAAACTGATTCATTCTTATCTGCAGCATCATTCCAAGAAACAACTCGTGTCTTAACTGATGCAGCAATTAAAGGTAAACGTGATGAGCTTCTAGGATTGAAAGAGAACGTTATTATCGGTAAACTTGTTCCTGCTGGAACAGGTATGAATCGTTATCGCAAAGTGGATCTTGTAAAAACAACACAAGATAACATGAATGTAGAAAACGATGAAGTTTATGTGGAACAGTAAAATTTTCCTTCGTAAATTTTGTATAAAAACAGCTAATCCTAGTTGACATTGTATGAGTCAAAATGTTACTATAATCAAGGTTGCTCCTGAACGATGCTTTGGAGGATATTTATATGTCTTATCAAAAAGTGTCAAATGCTGAAAATGTAGTCGTTGGTCATAAACGCACATTGGAAGCAATCAAAAATGGTATAGTTAAAGAAGTTGTTATTGCAGAAGATGCTGATGTGCGGTTAACCCATGTTATCATTCGCACTGCTTTGCAACATAACATACCCATAACAAAAGTTGAATCAGTTCGTAAGCTTGGAAAAGTTTCGGGGATTCAAGTGGGAGCTTCAGCAATAGGAATAATAAGTTAAAACTGTTTTTGTGAGGAGAGAGCATTTGCTCTTCCTTGCAAAAACTTTGTTTTCAACTAATAATGAACCACCTGGATATGTGGTCATACAAACATGCGAAGGGAGGATAATCAAATGCCTACTATTAACCAATTAGTGAGAAATGGTCGTACTGATAAAGTATGGAAATCTAAATCACCTGCGTTAAACAAAGGTTTTAACTCTTTAAAGAAAAAATCAACTGATATCTCTGCACCTCAAAAACGTGGTGTATGTACTCGTGTTGGTACAATGACTCCAAAGAAACCTAACTCAGCGTTACGTAAATACGCTCGTGTACGTTTAACAAACGGTATTGAAGTTACAGCTTACATCCCAGGTATCGGTCATAACCTACAAGAGCATAGCGTAGTATTAATTCGCGGTGGTCGAGTAAAGGATTTACCAGGGGTACGTTACCACATCGTTCGTGGAGCGCTTGATACAGCTGGTGTTGACAAACGTATGCAAGGACGTTCTAAATATGGTACTAAGCGACCAAAACCTGCTAAAAAATAATATACTTATAATGAAAGGAGGAACTCAATATGCCTCGTAAAGGACCTGTTGCGAAACGTGACGTGTTACCAGATCCAATGTACAATTCTAAGCTAGTAACACGCCTTATCAACAAAATGATGGTTGACGGTAAAAAAGGTAAATCTCAAACAATTCTTTATAACGCTTTCGATATCGTTCGTGAACGTTCAGATAAAGAACCAATGGAAGTATTCGAGCAAGCTCTTAAGAACATCATGCCTGTTCTTGAAGTACGCGCTCGTCGTGTTGGTGGTGCTAACTACCAAGTTCCAGTTGAGGTTCGTCCAGAACGCCGTACAACTTTAGGTCTTCGCTGGTTAGTAAACTATGCTCGTCTTCGTGGTGAAAAAACTATGGAAGAGCGTCTAGCTTACGAAATCTTAGATGCAGCTAACAACGCTGGTGCATCTGTTAAGAAACGTGAAGACACTCATAAAATGGCAGAAGCTAACAAAGCATTTGCTCATTACCGTTGGTAGGATTCAACGCAAAATAAATGTAAGCATAAACCGCTTTATTTGTCGCTTATGGAAGTGTGGAGAGGGAGAATGCCTCTCCCTTTCGTTGGGCGCTCGTTTTACATAATGAGGGTACTGGACACTGGCATATGTAACAATATAAAGTGGCTTTTTTGCTACTTAAAATAAAAATCCAATCCATATATGGAAGGAGCAAGACACCAAATGACAAGAGAGTTCTCTTTAGAAAACACTCGTAATATTGGTATCATGGCTCACATCGATGCTGGTAAAACAACAGCAACTGAGCGTATTCTGTATTACACAGGACGTATTCATAAAATCGGTGAAACTCATGAAGGTGCATCTCAGATGGACTGGATGGAGCAAGAGCAAGAGCGTGGTATCACAATTACTTCTGCTGCAACTACAGCTCAATGGAAAGGTCACCGTGTAAACATCATTGATACTCCAGGACACGTAGACTTCACAGTAGAAGTAGAACGTTCTTTACGCGTACTTGATGGTGCGGTAGCAGTACTTGATGCACAATCTGGTGTAGAACCACAAACAGAAACTGTTTGGCGTCAGGCTACTACTTACGGTGTACCTCGTATCGTATTCGTTAACAAAATGGATAAGATCGGTGCAGATTTCTTATACTCTGTAGGAACAATCCACGATCGTTTACAAGCAAACGCACATCCAATTCAGTTACCAATCGGTGCTGAAGACGAGTTCAATGGTATCATTGACCTTGTTGAAGAGTGTGCTTATATGTACGGTAACGATTTAGGAACAGACATCGAGCGTGTCGAAATTCCTGAAGAGCACAAAGAACTAGCTGAAGAATACCGTGGAAAGCTTATTGAAGCGGTAGCTGAGCTTGATGAAGAAATGATGATGAAGTACCTAGAAGGTGAAGAAATCACTGTAGAAGAGCTTAAAGCTGGTATCCGTAAGGCTACAACTTCTGTAGAATTCTTCCCAGTAATCTGTGGTTCTGCATTCAAAAACAAAGGTGTTCAAATTCTGTTAGACGCAGTTATCGACTACCTACCATCTCCATTAGATGTACCTGCTATTAAAGGTACTCTTCCGGATACAGATGAAGAAATCGAACGTAAGTCTAGCGATGAAGAACCATTCGCAGCTTTAGCATTCAAAATCATGACTGACCCTTATGTTGGTAAGTTAACGTTCTTCCGTGTGTACTCTGGTGTGTTAAACTCTGGATCATACGTGAAAAACTCAACTAAAGGTAAGCGTGAGCGTGTAGGACGTATCCTACAAATGCACGCTAACAGCCGTGAAGAGATTTCAACAGTTTACGCTGGTGATATCGCTGCTGCTGTAGGTTTAAAAGATACTACTACTGGTGATACTCTTTGTGACGAGAAGAGCCTTGTTATCCTTGAGTCTATGGAATTCCCAGAGCCAGTTATCTCTGTAGCTATCGAACCAAAATCTAAAGCTGACCAAGATAAAATGGGTACAGCATTATCTAAGCTTTCTGAAGAAGATCCAACATTCCGTGCTCACACTGACCAAGAAACTGGCCAAACTATCATCGCTGGTATGGGTGAACTTCACCTTGATATCATCGTTGACCGTATGCGCCGTGAATTCAAAGTTGAGGCAAACGTTGGTGCTCCTCAGGTAGCATACCGTGAAACTTTCCGCGCTGCTGCGAAAGTTGAAGGTAAGTTTGCTCGTCAATCTGGTGGACGTGGACAATTCGGTCACGTTTGGATTGAGTTTGCACCTAACGAAGAAGGTAAAGGATTTGAATTCGAAAACAAAATCGTCGGCGGTGTAGTTCCACGTGAATACATCCCAGCTGTTGGAGCGGGTCTTGAAGACTCACTTAAAAATGGTGTACTAGCTGGTTACCCACTAGTTGACATTAAAGCAGCATTAGTTGACGGTTCTTACCATGATGTCGATTCATCTGAGATGGCGTTCAAAATCGCTGCATCTATGGCACTTAAAGCTGCGGTTTCTAAATGTAACCCAGTAATTCTTGAGCCAATGATGAAAGTTGAAGTTGTAATTCCTGAAGAGTACATGGGAGACATCATGGGTGACGTAACATCTCGTCGTGGACGTGTAGAAGGTATGGAAGCTCGCGGTAACGCACAAGTTGTTCGCGCTATGGTTCCACTTTCTGAAATGTTCGGTTATGCGACAGCATTACGTTCTAACACTCAAGGCCGCGGAACATTCTCAATGACATTTGATCATTATGAAGAAGTACCGAAGTCTGTTTCAGAAGAAATTATTAAAAAAAATAAAGGCGAATAATTGATTTTTATCAATTGTTCGAGTATAACTACTTATGTAAGCTTAGAAAGTGGGACGTAAGTTTCGCTTTCTAGTCTAAATATAAAATAACCTATATAAACTAAGGAGGAATTTAGAATGGCTAAAGCTAAATTCGAACGTTCTAAACCCCATGTTAACATCGGTACAATCGGCCACGTTGACCATGGTAAAACTACATTAACTGCTGCGATCACTACAGTTCTTGCAAAAGCTGGTGGTGCTGAAGCACGCGGATACGATCAAATCGACGCTGCTCCAGAAGAAAGAGAGCGCGGAATCACAATCTCAACTGCACACGTTGAGTACGAAACTGAAACTCGTCACTATGCACACGTTGACTGCCCAGGTCACGCTGACTATGTTAAAAACATGATCACTGGTGCTGCTCAAATGGACGGCGGTATCTTAGTAGTATCTGCTGCTGATGGTCCAATGCCTCAAACACGTGAGCACATCCTTCTTTCTCGTCAAGTAGGTGTTCCTTACATCGTTGTATTCTTAAACAAATGCGACATGGTAGACGACGAAGAATTATTAGAATTAGTAGAAATGGAAGTTCGTGACCTATTATCTGAATACGGATTCCCAGGCGACGACATTCCTGTAATCAAAGGTTCTGCTCTTAAAGCTCTTCAAGGAGAAGCTGATTGGGAAGCAAAAATCATTGAATTAATGACTGAAGTTGATGCTTACATCCCAACTCCAGAACGTGAAACTGACAAACCATTCTTAATGCCTATCGAGGATGTATTCTCTATCACAGGTCGTGGTACAGTTGCAACTGGTCGTGTAGAGCGCGGAATCGTTAAAGTTGGTGACGTAGTAGAAATCATCGGTCTTGCTGAAGAGAATGCTTCTACAACTGTAACTGGTGTAGAAATGTTCCGTAAACTTCTTGACCAAGCTCAAGCTGGAGACAACATCGGTGCTCTTCTTCGTGGGGTTGCTCGTGAAGACATCCAACGTGGACAAGTTCTTGCTAAAACTGGCTCTGTAAAAGCACACGCTAAATTCAAAGCTGAAGTTTTCGTATTATCTAAAGAAGAAGGTGGACGTCACACTCCATTCTTCGCTAACTACCGTCCTCAGTTCTACTTCCGTACAACTGACGTAACTGGTATCATCCAATTACCAGAAGGTACTGAAATGGTAATGCCTGGTGACAACATCGAAATGACTATCGAACTTATCGCTCCAATCGCTATCGAAGAGGGAACTAAATTCTCTATTCGTGAAGGTGGACGTACAGTAGGTTACGGTGTAGTTGCTACTATCGTTGAGTAATCTTAACTGATATAAAAACCCCCCAAGGGATTTTCCCTTGGGGGGTTTTCTGTGTGTTCGTATAATGAATAAGAGGATATCTTTATGTTTTGACGAGTTTCTTCTATAGTATATAAAAACATTAAAACAAAACCCAAAAACTGTAAAACGAATTCTAGTAGATGAAAACTTGAAATTCTTTAAAGTGCCATGTATAATAGCAAAAGTAGAGAAAAGCAGATGCAAACAAAAAGATGCTTGCATCTAGACGAATAACATTGTATAATAGACAATGTTGGTCTTTGACTGCGATGAAGTGGAAGGTTGCTGACACACCCGGCCGCTTTGCCATGGCATGGTGTGGGGAAATTTCCATGGAGAAGGTCTATTTTAGAAATAGGCGAACGAAGGAGGGAAAATAATGGCAAAAGAAAAAATTCGTATCCGTTTAAAAGCTTATGATCACCGTATTCTTGATCAATCAGCTGAGAAAATTGTAGAAACAGCTAAGCGTTCTGGGGCAACAGTTTCTGGTCCGATCCCATTACCAACTGAGAAGACTATTTACACAATTCTTCGTGCTGTTCATAAGTACAAAGATTCTCGTGAGCAATTCGAAATGCGCACACACAAACGTTTAATCGATATCGTGAGTCCTACTCCACAAACAGTAGATTCATTAATGCGTTTAGACTTACCGTCTGGTGTAGATATCGAAATCAAACTATAAATTATATAACTTAAAAATGTAGGAGGTGTAACTCATGACCAAAGGAATCTTAGGAAGAAAGATCGGTATGACTCAAGTATTTGCTGAGAACGGTGAGTTAATCCCAGTAACAGTTATCGCTGCTAATCCAAACGTTGTTCTTCAAAAGAAAACAACTGAAACTGATGGCTACAATGCAATCCAGTTAGGATTTGAAGACAAACGTGAAAAGTTAACTAACAAACCTGAACAAGGCCACACTGCTAAAGCATCTACAACTCCTAAGCGCTTCATTCGCGAAATCCGCGATGCAGACGTGGACGGATTAGAGGTTGGTCAAGAGGTAAAAGTTGAAGTTTTCGCTGCAGGTGAAATCGTTGACGTAACAGGAATTTCTAAAGGTAAAGGTTTCCAAGGTGTTATCAAACGCCACGGACAATCTCGCGGACCTATGTCTCATGGTTCTCGCTATCACCGTCGTCCAGGTTCAATGGGCCCAGTTGCTCCGAACCGTGTATTCAAAGGCAAAAAACTTGCTGGACGTATGGGTGGAGACCAAGTTACTATCCAAAACTTAGAAATCGTTCAAGTTGACACTGAGCGCAACTTATTACTAGTAAAAGGTAACGTTCCAGGTGCTAAGAAATCTCTTGTAGTTGTTCAAGGCGCTGTGAAGGTTAGCAAATAATTCACAATAGGAAGGAGGAATTCCAATGCCAAAAGTTACTGTATATAACCAAACTGGTTCACAGGTTGGTGAAATCGAATTAGCTGAAGCTATTTTCGGTATCGAACCAAATGAAGCTGTACTTTTCGAAGCTGTAATGATGCAACGTGCATCTTTACGTCAAGGTACACACAAAGTAAAAACTCGTTCTGAAGTTCGTGGTGGTGGTCGTAAACCATGGCGTCAAAAAGGAACTGGACGTGCTCGTCAAGGGTCTATCCGCTCTCCTCAATGGCGTGGTGGTGGTACGGTATTCGGACCTACACCAAGAAGCTATGCGTACAAACTTCCTAAGAAGGTTCGTCGTTTAGCAATCAAATCTGCATTAGCTACTAAAGTAGTTGAGAACAACATTGTAGTTCTTGAAGACCTAGTGTTAAATGCACCAAAAACAAAAGACATGCTAGCAGTACTTAAAGGATTAACTGTTGAGAAGAAAGCTCTTATCGTAACTGCTGATGCAAACGAATCTGTAGAGTTATCTGCTCGCAATATCCCTGGAGTAACAGTAATCACTGCTGAAGGCGTAAACGTTTTAGACGTACTTCATCATGATAAGCTAATCATGACAAAAGCGGCAGTGGAAAAAGTAGAGGAGGTGCTTGCATAATGAGAGATCCTCGTGATATCATTAAGCGCCCAGTTATCACTGAACGTTCTATGGAAATGATGGCTGAAAAAAAATATACGTTCGACGTGGACGTTAAATCTAATAAAACAGAGGTTAAAGACGCTATCGAAGCGATCTTTGGTGTTAATGTAGACAAAGTAAACATCATGAACTACAAGCCGAAAGCAAAACGTGTTGGTCGTCACGCTGGTTTTACTAGCCGTCGTCGTAAAGCAATCGTTAAGCTAACTGCTGACAGCAAAGAAATCGAAATCTTCCAAGGCGTTTAATTCTTACTAAAGAAGGAGGGAAATTGAGATGGGAATTAAAAAGTATAATCCAACTACTAACGGTCGTCGTAACATGACTACGAATGATTTCGCTGAAATCACGACTGACAGACCGGAAAAGTCTTTACTTGCTCCTTTAAGCAAAAAGGCTGGTCGTAATAACCAAGGTAAAATTACTGTACGTCATCAAGGTGGCGGACATAAGCGTCAATACCGTATCATCGACTTTAAGCGTAACAAAGATGGAATTCCAGGACGCGTTGCTACGATCGAATATGATCCAAACCGCTCTGCGAATATCGCATTAATTAACTACGTTGACGGTGAAAAACGTTACATTCTTGCTCCTAAATCTTTAGAAGTAGGTATGGAAGTTATGTCTGGCCCAGAAGCTGACATCAAAATCGGTAACGCATTACCATTAATCAACATTCCAGTAGGTACTGTTGTTCATAACATCGAGCTTAAGCCTGGTCGTGGCGGACAATTAGTTCGTTCTGCTGGTACATCTGCTCAAGTACTTGGTAAAGAAGGTAAATACGTACTTGTACGTTTAACTTCTGGTGAAGTACGTCTTGTATTATCTGCTTGTCGCGCTTCAATCGGTCAAGTAGGTAACGAACAACATGAACTTATCAAAATCGGTAAAGCAGGTCGCTCTCGCTGGTTAGGTAAACGCCCAACAGTTCGTGGTTCTGTAATGAACCCAGTTGATCACCCACACGGTGGTGGTGAAGGTCGTTCTCCAATCGGACGTAAGTCTCCAATGTCTCCATGGGGTAAACCAACTCTTGGATTCAAGACTCGTAAGAAAAACAAAGCGTCTGACAAATTTATCGTTCGTCGTCGTAAAAAATAATGGGATTGTAGTACGGTTCATTTCTAGAACCGTACGCCAATCACGAAGGGAGGCACCAAAATGGCTCGTAGCTTAAAAAAAGGACCATTTGTCGATGATCACTTAATGAGCAAAATGGAAAAATTAGTTGCATCTGAGCAAAAACAAGTTGTTAAAACTTGGTCTCGCCGTTCAACAATCTTCCCTCAGTTCATCGGACACACAATCGCTGTATATGATGGTCGTAAACACGTACCTGTGTACATCACTGAGGATATGGTTGGCCATAAGTTAGGTGAATTCGCACCAACTCGTACGTATAAAGGTCACCTTGCTGACGATAAGAAAACTAGAAGATAATGAGAGGAGGCACTTCAATGCAAGCTAAAGCAGTAGCGAGAACAGTTCGTATTGCTCCTCGTAAAGTTCGTTTAGTAGTAGACTTAATCCGAGGTAAGCAAGTGGGTGAAGCGATTGCTATCCTTAACCACACACCAAAAACTGCTTCTCCAGTTGTAGAAAAAGTTTTAAAATCTGCAATCGCAAATGCAGAGCACAATTATGAGATGGACATTAACAACCTAGTTGTTGAAAAAGTTTTCGTTGACGAAGGTCCAACGTTGAAACGTTTCCGTCCACGTGCAATGGGTCGTGCAAGCCAAATTAACAAACGCACAAGCCACATCACAGTTGTGGTATCAGAAAAGAAGGAGGGATAATCGATGGGTCAAAAGGTTAATCCAATTGGTCTTCGTGTCGGTGTTATCCGTGACTGGGAATCTCGTTGGTTCGCTGAGAAAGATTACGCTACATTATTACATGAAGACATCAAAATCCGTGAGTACATTAATGTACGCTTAAAAGATTCTGCTGTTGCTAAAGTAGAAATCGAACGTGCAGCAAATCGTGTAAATGTTACAATTCACACAGCAAAACCTGGTATGGTAATTGGTAAAGGTGGTACTGAAGTTGAAGCACTTCGTAAAGCTCTTAACCAATTAACAGGCAAGCGTGTACACATCAACATTTTAGAAGTTAAGAGAGCTGATCTTAACGCTAAATTAGTAGGCGAAAACATCGCTCGTCAATTAGAAAACCGTGTATCATTCCGTCGTGCACAAAAGCAAGTTATTCAACGTGCTATGCGTGCAGGTGCTAAAGGTATTAAAACACAGGTTTCTGGTCGTCTTGGCGGAGCTGATATCGCTCGTGCAGAATCTTACAGTGAAGGAACTGTTCCACTTCATACACTTCGCGCTGATATTGACTATGCAGCAGTTGAAGCTGATACAACATACGGTAAATTAGGCGTAAAAGTATGGATCTACCGTGGAGAAGTCCTTCCTACAAAAAAGAAAGCTTCTGAGGAAGGAGGAAAATAATATGTTAATGCCAAAACGCGTAAAATATCGTAGAGAGCATCGTGGTAAAATGCGTGGTCGTGCTAAAGGTGGAACTGAAATTGCTTTCGGTGAATTCGGTTTACAAGCACAAGCTGCTTCATGGATTACAAACCGTCAAATCGAAGCTGCTCGTCGTGCAATGACTCGTTACATGAAACGTGGCGGTAAAGTATGGATTAAAATTTTCCCTTCTAAACCTTACACTGCAAAACCTCTAGAAGTACGTATGGGTTCCGGTAAAGGGGCACCAGAAGGCTGGGTAGCAGTAGTAAAACCTGGGAAAATTATGTTCGAAATCGCGGGTGTATCTGAAGAGGTAGCACGCGAAGCATTACGTCTTGCAGCTCACAAGTTACCTGTGAAATGTAAATTCGTAAAACGTGAAGAAAATGGTGGTGAATCTAATGAAAACTAATGATATTCGTGAATTAACCACTGCCGAAATCGAAACAAAAGTTAAAGCTTTAAAGGAAGAGTTGTTTAATCTTCGCTTCCAACTTGCTACAGGACAATTAGAGAATCCAACTCGCATTCGTGAAGTGCGTAAAGCAATTGCTCGTATGAAAACTGTAGTTCGTGAAAGAGAGATCGGAATTAATCGATAAATTGAGGGGAGGTTTGCATAGTGAGCGAACGTAACCAACGCAAAGTTTATACTGGTCGTGTAGTGTCTGACAAAATGGACAAAACGATTACAGTTTTAGTTGAAACTTACAAAACTCATTCCTTGTACGGAAAACGTGTTAAGTATTCTAAGAAGTACAAAGCCCATGATGAGCAAAACCAAGCGAAACTTGGCGATATCGTTAAAATCATGGAAACTCGCCCGCTTTCTGCTACTAAGCGTTTCCGTTTAGTTGAAATCGTTGAAGAAGCGGTTATTATCTAAATAGACGAATCGGAATTTTTAGTCCGAAGGGAGGTTTCATAACATGATCCAACAAGAATCTCGTTTGAAAGTTGCTGACAACTCTGGTGCACGTGAACTTTTAACAATTAAAGTATTAGGCGGCTCTGGTCGTAAATATGCTAACATTGGTGACATTATCGTTGCTACGGTAAAACAAGCAACACCAGGTGGCGTTGTTAAAAAAGGTGACGTTGTTAAAGCGGTAGTAGTACGTACGAAGAGCGGAGCTCGTCGTCCGGACGGTTCTTACATCAAATTTGATGAAAACGCAGCGGTTATCATTAAAGACGATAAGAGCCCACGTGGTACTCGTATCTTCGGACCAGTAGCTCGTGAATTACGTGATAGCAACTTCATGAAGATCGTTTCTTTAGCTCCAGAAGTTCTATAATTTAAGGTATTGCCTTGCTAAGGAGGTGCAGAATTAAGATGCATGTAAAAAAAGGTGATAAAGTACAGGTAATCACTGGTAAAGACAAAGGAAAACAAGGCGTTATCCTTGTGGCTTTCCCAAAGCAAAACCGTGTTATCGTTGAGGGTGTCAATATCGTTAAGAAGCACTCTAAGCCATCTCAATTAAATCCACAAGGTGGAATTATTACTAAAGAAGCACCTATTCACGTTTCTAACGTTATGATTTTAGATCCGAAAACAGGTGAACCTACTCGTGTAGGCTTCAAAGTAGAAGATGGTAAAAAAGTTCGTATTGCAAAAAAATCTGGTGAATTATTAGATAAATAATTTTCTTAAGAAAGGAGGTCACTTCATTGAATCGCCTTAAAGAGAAGTTCCAAAAGGAAATTACTCCTGCTCTAGTGAGCAAGTTTAACTATAAATCTGTGATGGAAGTACCGAAAATCGAAAAGATCGTAATCAACACTGGTGTTGGTGACGCGGTATCTAACTCAAAAGCTTTAGACAATGCAGTAGAAGAATTAACACAAATCGCAGGTCAAAAACCTGTTGTAACTCGTGCTAAAAAATCAATCGCTGGTTTCCGTCTTCGTGAAGGTATGCCAATCGGTGCGAAAGTAACTTTACGCGGCGAGCAAATGTATGAGTTCTTCGACAAATTAGTATCGGTTTCTTTACCACGTGTACGTGATTTCCGTGGTGTTTCTAAGAAATCATTCGATGGTCGTGGGAACTACACATTAGGTGTTAAAGAGCAACTTATCTTCCCTGAGATTGATTATGATAAAGTAAGCAAAGTCCGCGGTATGGACATCGTAATCGTTACTACAGCGAAAACTGATGAAGAAGCTCGTGAACTTTTAACACAATTCGGTATGCCATTCCAAAAATAATGGAAGCCAACGCTAAGTAGAGGAGGCGAAAACGTGGCTAAAAAATCTATGATAGCGAAACAAAAGCGTACTCCTAAGTTTAAAGTACAAGAGTATACACGTTGCGAACGCTGCGGTCGTCCGCATTCTGTATACCGCAAATTTAAACTTTGCCGTATTTGTTTCCGTGAACTTGCATATAAAGGTCAAATTCCTGGTGTTAAAAAAGCTAGTTGGTAAAACCCACAAATGGGAAGGAGGTAAAACACATGGTGATGACAGATCCAATTGCAGACATGCTTACTCGCATCCGTAATGCGAACATGGTACGTCATGAGAAATTAGAGGTTCCTGCTTCTAAAATCAAAAAAGAGATCGCTGAACTTTTAAAACGTGAAGGTTTCATTCGTGATGTAGAATACATCGAGGATAACAAACAAGGTATCCTTCGTATTTTCCTGAAATATGGTGCAAACAATGAACGTGTAATCACTGGATTAAAACGTATCAGTAAACCTGGCTTACGCGTTTACGCTAAAGCTGACGAAGTACCACGTGTACTTAACGGATTAGGTATCGCTCTTGTTTCTACATCTAAGGGAGTAATGACAGACAAAGACGCTCGTCAATTACAAACTGGTGGAGAAGTAGTAGCATACGTTTGGTAATATATATTTAAAACGAACGGAGGTGTGACCACATGTCTCGTATTGGTAAAAAGATTCTTGAAATCCCTGCAGGTGTTACTATTACAATTGCAGAAGACAATACTGTAACAGTAAAAGGCCCTAAAGGTGAATTAACTCGTAAATTCAATGCTGATATGTCTATCAAAATTGAAGAAAATACACTAACAGTTGAGCGTCCATCTGAACAGAAGGAACACCGTGCATTACACGGTACAACTCGTGCTTTAATCGGAAACATGGTTGAAGGTGTAACTGCAGGTTTCGCACGCGGACTTGAATTAGTCGGTGTTGGTTACCGTGCTCAAAAACAAGGAGATAAACTTGTTTTAAGCGTAGGTTATTCTCATCCAGTAGAAATGACTCCGGAAGCAGGTCTTGAAGTTGAAGTACCTGCACCAACTAAAATCGTAATTAAAGGTATCGACAAGCAACGTGTTGGCGAATTTGCTGCTAACATCCGTGCTGTACGTGCTCCTGAGCCTTATAAAGGTAAAGGTATTCGTTACGAAGGCGAAGTTGTTCGTCGTAAAGAAGGTAAAACTGCTAAGTAAACCCGTTAGGTGAGAGAAAGGAGTGACAAGAATGATCACTAAAGCTGATAAAAATGCGACTCGTAAGAAAAGACATGCACGTGTACGTGCTAAACTTACTGGTACTGCAGAGCGTCCACGTTTAAACGTGTTCCGTTCTAACCAACATATTTACGCTCAAGTTATTGATGATGTGAATGGTGTAACGTTAGTAAGTGCATCTACTCTTGATAAAGACCTTGCTCTTAACGGTACTAGCAATACTGAAGCTGCTACGAAAGTTGGAGAATCAGTTGCTAAGCGTGCTGTAGAGAAAGGCGTTAAAGAAGTAGTATTTGATCGCGGTGGTTACTTATACCATGGCCGTGTTAAAGCTCTAGCTGAAGCTGCTCGTGAGGCTGGATTACAATTTTAATGGTCAAAGGAGGGAAAATTGATGCATCGCATTGACCCAAGTAAATTAGAACTTGAAGAACGTGTAGTTACGATAAATCGTGTCGCGAAAGTTGTTAAGGGTGGTCGTCGTTTCCGCTTTGCTGCACTAGTTGTAGTTGGCGATAAAAACGGTCATGTTGGATTCGGTACTGGTAAAGCACAAGAGGTACCAGACGCAATCCGCAAAGCTATCGAAGACGCTAAGAAAAACTTAATCGCTGTACCATTAGTTGGTACAACAATTCCACACACAATCAACGGTCACTTTGGAGCTGGTGAAGTATTCTTAAAACCTGCTGCTGAAGGTACTGGTGTTATTGCTGGTGGACCTGTTCGTGCGGTACTTGAATTAGCTGGTGTACAAGATATTCTTTCGAAATCTCTTGGTTCTAACACACCAATCAACATGATTCGCGCTACTGTGAACGGATTAAGCGAACTTAAGCGCGCTGAAGATGTTGCAAAATTACGCGGTAAATCTGTAGAAGAGCTACTAGGTTAAGGAGGGAAAACAAATGGCGAAAAAGTTAGAAATTACCCTCACTCGTAGTGTAATTGGTCGTCCACAAGATCAACGTGCGACGGTAGAAGCTTTAGGTCTTAAAAAGTTGAATTCAACTGTAGTTAAGGAAGAAACTCCTGCTATTCTTGGTATGATCAACAAAGTTTCTCACCTTTTAACTGTAAAAGAAGCTTAAGGATAACTCATTAATATAAGGAGGTGCCTGGGAATGAAACTTCATGAATTAAAACCTGCAGAAGGTTCTCGTAAAGTACGTAACCGTGTCGGTCGTGGTATCGGTTCTGGTAACGGTAAAACTGCTGGTAAAGGTCATAAAGGACAAAACGCACGTTCTGGTGGCGGTGTTCGTCTTGGCTTCGAAGGTGGTCAAACTCCATTATTCCGTCGTTTACCAAAACGCGGCTTCACAAACATTAACCGTAAAGAGTTTACTATTGTAAACTTATCAACGTTAAATCGTTTTGAAGATGGTACAGAAGTAACACCTGAATTATTGCTGGAAACTGGCGTTATCAGCAAGTTAAACGACGGTGTTAAAATTCTTGCAAGCGGAGCAGTAGAGAAAAAACTAACTGTTAAAGCGCACAAGTTCTCTTCAAGTGCTAAAGAAGCAATTGAAGCAGCTGGCGGATCAGTTGAGGTGATCTAATGTTTCGTACAATCTCCAACTTTATGCGCGTTGCTGAGATAAGACGTAAAATATTATTCACTTTAGCGATGTTAATCGTATTCAGGATTGGCACGTTTATCCCAGTGCCATTTACAAATGGAGACGTACTGAAAGCACAAGACCAATTAAATGCTTTAGGTATTCTAAATACATTTGGCGGTGGCGCCTTGAAAAACTTCTCCATCTTTGCGATGGGAATCATGCCGTATATTACAGCATCCATCATCGTGCAATTATTGCAGATGGATGTTGTTCCTAAATTTTCGGAATGGTCGAAGCAAGGTGAAATGGGCCGTCGTAAACTAACGCAATTCACGCGTTACTTTACAATTGTTCTTGCGTTTATTCAGGGGTTTGGTATGTCAATCGGTTTTAACGGTATGGTAGGTGGGCAATTAATTTTGAATCCTGGTTGGAGCACTTATTTATACATTGCTACGGTACTGACTGCTGGTACTGCATTTTTAATGTGGTTAGGTGAACAGATTACAGCTAAAGGTGTAGGTAATGGTATTTCCATCCTTATCTTTGGCGGTATTGCCGCAGCGATCCCAAGTGTTATATCTCAAGTGTATCAACAACAGTTTCAAAATATCGGAGATCAATTGTTCATGAGTATCGTTAAAGTTGCATTGATTTTACTAGCTGTGCTAGCAGTTATTGTTGGTGTTATTTTCATTCAACAAGCTGTTAGAAAGATCCCAATTCAATACGCGAAGCGTGTAACAGGAGGGAATGGGAATCATGCTGGAGCACAAAACACACATTTACCGCTTAAGGTAAATAGTGCGGGTGTTATTCCAGTCATTTTTGCTGTTTCATTCTTAATTACGCCTCCAACTATTGCACAGTTCTTCCCGAAACATGATGTATCGCAGTGGATTATTGCAAACTTTAACTATTCTCACCCAGTGGGAATGATCATATATGTTGCGCTCATTGTAGCCTTCACATATTTCTATGCATTTGTTCAGGTTAATCCAGAGCAAATGTCAGAGAATTTAAACAAGCAAGGTGGATATGTTCCAGGTATTCGTCCGGGTAAGAATACGGAACAATATCTAACAAAAATCTTGTATCGTTTGACCTTTGTAGGATCAATTTTCCTAGCAGCGATTGCAATCTTACCAGTTATCTTTACGAAATTGGGAAATCTTCCTCCATCTGCACAGATTGGTGGAACGAGTATGTTAATCGTTGTCGGCGTTGCTTTAGAAACAATGAAGCAGCTAGAAAGCCAACTGGTAAAACGCCATTACAAAGGGTTTATCAAGCAGTGAGTAAGTGGGAAGAACTATCTTCCCTACATGCTCATGTACTGAGGGGGAACAAGGATGAACTTAATTTTAATGGGGCTTCCTGGTGCTGGTAAAGGTACACAAGCCGAACAGATTGTAGCCAAGTATAACATCCCTCACATTTCAACAGGAGATATGTTCCGTGCAGCTATGAAGGCTGAAACTGAAATGGGTCTACAAGCAAAATCTTTTATTGATAAAGGTGCACTTGTTCCAGATGAAGTTACAATCGGAATTGTTCGTGAACGTTTAAGTCAAGAAGACTGCGTAAGAGGTTTCTTGCTAGACGGTTTCCCACGAACTGTTGCACAAGCATCAGCTCTTGAAGAGATTATGAAAGATCTTGGCAAAAAAATCGACTATGTTTTAAACATTAATGTGGATTCAGGGTTGTTATTAAAACGCCTTACAGGCCGTCGCATTTGTAAAGAGTGCGGTGCGACTTACCACTTAGAATTCAATCCACCAGCAAAAGCTGATGTGTGCGATAAATGTGGTGGCGAATTATACCAACGCTCTGATGACAATGAAGAAACTGTAGCAAATCGTTTAGATGTAAATATTAAGCAAACAAAACCTTTGCTTGATTTCTACGATGAGCTTGGTTACTTGCAAAGCATTAATGGTGAGCAAGATATCAATAAAGTATTTGCTGATATCGATGTTCTCATCGGAGACTTAGCGTAATGATCATCTGCAAAACTCCTCGCGAGATAGAAATCATGCGAGAAGCTGGCAGAATCGTTGCTTTAACTCATCAAGAGTTGAAACAGCACATTACTCCAGGAATTACAACGAAAGAGCTCGATCAAATAGCGGAAAAGACGATTCAAAAATATGGTGCTACGCCATCTTTTAAAGGATACAACGGATTTCCGGGGAGCATATGTGCTTCTGTAAATGAAGAGCTTGTACACGGAATTCCAGGGAAGCGTAAGCTCAAAGAGGGCGATATCATCAGTATCGATATTGGTGCGAAATACAATGGGTACCATGGAGATTCTGCATGGACGTATCCAGTTGGAAACATTTCTGAATCTGTTCAAAAGCTACTTGATGTCACAGAAAAATCGTTGTATCTTGGTCTAGAACAAGTAAAACCAGGCGAAAGATTATCAAATATCTCACATGCGGTTCAAACCCATGCTGAAGAGAATGGGTTATCGATCGTTAGGGAGTATGTTGGTCACGGAATCGGGCAAGACTTACATGAGGACCCTCAAATCCCGCACTATGGTCCACCAAATAGAGGCCCTAGATTAAAGCCGGGAATGGTCATCTGTGTTGAGCCGATGGTGAATCAAGGAAGACGATATGTAAAAACACTATCTGATGACTGGACAGTGGTAACGGTAGATGGTAAATGGTGTGCCCATTTTGAGCACACGATTGCTCTTACAGAAGCAGGATACGAAATCCTTACCACTTTATAAGTAGCTGGCTCTCCGGGATTTCAGAGCAGTGTAAAATGTTACTGATTTGAAGAAGGGAGAACTATTGAATGGCTAAAGATGATGTAATTGAAGTCGAAGGTACCGTTCTTGAAACGTTGCCAAATGCTATGTTCAAAGTAGAATTAGAGAATGGGCATGTCGTATTGGCTCACGTTTCTGGTAAAATCCGTATGAACTTCATTCGTATTTTACCAGGAGACAAAGTTACGGTAGAATTATCTCCGTACGATTTAAATCGTGGTCGTATTACGTACCGTTTTAAATAATATAGCACTCCGTAATCTTTAAGGAGGTTCGAGACATGAAAGTAAGACCGTCAGTTAAACCAATCTGCGAAAAATGTAAAGTTATTCGTAGACGTGGAAAAGTAATGGTTATTTGTGAAAACCCTAAACATAAACAAAAACAAGGTTAATCAGAAGGAGGTGCATTCAGAATGGCACGTATCGCAGGTGTAGATATTCCTCGAGACAAACGCGTTGTTATTTCTTTAACTTACGTATTCGGCATTGGTCGCACAACTGCTGAAAAAATTCTTACTGAAGCTGGTATTTCTTCAGAAACACGAGTTCGTGATTTAACGGAAGACGAATTAGGACGTATCCGTGATGTTATCGATCGTATTAAAGTTGAGGGAGACCTTCGTCGTGAAGTATCTCTTAACATTAAACGTCTAATGGAGATCGGTTCTTACCGTGGTCTTCGTCACCGTCGTGGTTTACCAGTTCGTGGTCAAAATTCTAAAAACAATGCTCGTACACGTAAAGGTCCACGTCGTACAGTAGCAAATAAAAAGAAATAATAAGTAAAGGAGGTTGAACTAACAATGGCACGTAAAACAAACACTCGTAAAAAACGTGTGAAAAAGAATATCGAAGCTGGTATAGCTCATATTCGTTCTACTTTCAACAACACAATCGTAACACTTACAGATACTCACGGTAACGCACTTTCTTGGTCTAGTGCTGGTGCACTTGGTTTCCGTGGATCTCGTAAATCTACTCCATTCGCTGCGCAAATGGCTGCTGAAGCTGCTGCTAAAGTTGCAATGGAGCACGGTTTAAAAACTTTAGAGGTTACTGTTAAAGGTCCTGGTGCTGGTCGTGAAGCTGCAATTCGTGCTCTTCAAGCTGCAGGTCTAGAAGTAACAGCAATTAGAGATGTTACTCCAGTTCCTCATAATGGATGTCGTCCGCCAAAACGTCGTCGTGTGTAATTTTTCTGTATAGAATTTTCCCTTTTGTCTATAATGGATATGATGCATTATCGAGAAATTTCGTACAGAAACATCGCTTGTTGTGCACAATCGGGAACTGCCTAAGGGGGACTTTCGGTTAGACAGGGGTTATACCTTTGTTTAACCGGGGTTTCGACGTTTTGAAGGAGGGTTTAGTTAATGATTGAAATCGAAAAGCCGAAAATCGAAACGGTTGAACTTAACGAAGATGCTAAATATGGTAAATTCGTAATTGAACCGCTTGAGCGTGGATATGGTACTACTTTGGGTAACTCCTTACGTCGTATTCTTTTATCCTCACTCCCTGGTGCCGCTGTTACTGCTATCCAAATCGATGGCGTATTGCATGAATTTTCAACAGTTGAGGGCGTAGTAGAAGACGTTACGACGATCATCTTAAACTTGAAAAAGTTAGCTCTTAAAATCTACTCTGAAGAAGAGAAGACGTTGGAAATTGATGTACAGGGCGAAGGTATTGTCACAGCTGCTGATATTACTCACGATAGTGATGTAGAAATCTTAAATCCAGATTTACACATTGCAACGTTAGCAAAAAATGCGCATTTCCGCATGCGTTTAACTGCAAAGCGTGGCCGTGGGTATACGCCAGCTGATGCAAATAAAAGCGAAGATCAACCAATAGGAGTAATTCCTATTGATTCTATTTATACTCCAGTATCACGTGTAACTTACCAAGTGGAAAAGACACGTGTCGGACAAGTGGCTAATTATGATAAGCTTACGCTTGATGTATGGACGGATGGAAGCATCGGGCCAAAAGAAGCTATCTCTTTAGGTGCCAAAATCTTAACTGAGCATTTAAATATCTTTGTTGGTTTAACTGATGAAGCACAAAATGCTGAGATTATGGTCGAGAAGGAAGAAGATCAAAAAGAGAAAGTTCTTGAGATGACTATCGAAGAACTAGATCTTTCTGTTCGTTCTTATAATTGCCTAAAACGTGCAGGAATTAATACTGTACAAGAGCTTGCGAACAAAACAGAAGAAGATATGATGAAAGTTCGTAACTTAGGACGTAAATCCTTAGAAGAAGTTAAACATAAACTTGAGGAATTAGGTTTAGGTTTACGTAAAGACGACTGAGGATTTAAACCCATCAACAAAGGAGGGAACTACGAATGGCATACAGAAAATTAGGCCGTACAAGTGCGCAACGTAAAGCTATGTTACGTGATTTAGCTACTGATTTAATTATCAACGAGCGCATCCAAACGACAGAAACTCGTGCAAAAGAACTTCGTTCTGTAGTGGAAAAAATGATCACTTTAGGTAAACGCGGAGATCTTCATGCTCGTCGTCAAGCAGCAGCTTTCATTCGCAATGAAGTTGCTAACGCTGAGACTGGTCAAGATGCACTTCAAAAATTATTCGCTGATGTAGCTCCACGCTATGCTGAGCGCCAAGGCGGATACACTCGTATTGCAAAAATTGGTCCACGTCGCGGAGACGCAGCACCAATGGTAATTATCGAGTTAGTATAATGCTGATTAAAAGGGCAGGACAGTTCTTTTCAAGTAACTGGTCATGGCCCTTTTTTTTTAAATATAAAAAAATAGGCTAACTTGGCGAAGGAAAGGGTGCCTTCTATTGAAAAAAGAGAAACTTCGGATAGAAAATATATCATTTCAATATCCTGGGGCAGCCACGTATGCATTAAAAGATGTTTCATTTTCCTTATATGAGGGAGAATGGGTATCTATTATTGGACAAAACGGTTCAGGAAAGTCTACACTTGCAAAATTATTGAATGGTTTGTTTTTGCCGGAAGCAGGGACTATTACAGTAAATGATACAATGGTTTTATCAGAGGAAACGGTATGGGATGTTCGAAAACAAATTGGAATGGTATTTCAAAATCCGGATAATCAATTTGTTGGAACAACAGTGCAAGATGATGTTGTATTTGGCTTAGAGAATATCGGAATGCCAAGAGAACAAATGATTGAAAGATTAGAACAGGCCTTACGACTTGTCCGTATGGAAGATTTTCTTAATGATGAGCCTCATTCCTTATCTGGTGGGCAAAAGCAGCGAGTGGCAATAGCAGGCGTTTTAGCACTTCAGCCATCTATTTTAATATTAGATGAAGCAACGTCAATGTTAGATCCTCAAGGAAGACGTGAAGTAGTAGAAACGGTTAGACAACTTGTTAATCAAAAAGGTATTACCGTGTTATCAATTACGCACGATTTAGAAGAAGCGGCACAGTCAGATCGTGTCATTATTTTAAATAAGGGAGAAATATTAGAGGAAGGGACTCCAGAGAAAATTTTCAAGTCCTCTCATATGCTCCAAGAAATTGGCTTAGATGTACCGTTTTCGGTGAAAATAGCAGAATTATTAAAAAGAAATGAAATTCTCTTGCAAAATACGCATCTTACAATGGAAAGCTTGGTGAACGAACTTTGGAGATTACATTCCAAAAAGTAGAACATCGTTATCAATATAAAACTCCATTTGAAAGACGCGCACTTTATGATGTAGACGTGTCGTTTCCAAGTGGGGGCTATTATGCCATTATCGGTCATACTGGTTCAGGTAAGTCGACGATGATTCAACATTTAAATGGTTTATTGCAGCCGACAAATGGTACAGTTCAAATTGGTGAACATTTGATTTCGGCAGGAAAGAAAGAAAAAAAGCTAAAGCCACTACGTAAAAAAGTAGGGGTTGTCTTTCAATTCCCAGAACATCAGTTATTTGAAGAGACTGTGGAGAAAGATATTTGTTTCGGACCTACTAATTTTGGGGTATCTGGAGACGAAGCGAAGCAAAAGGCTAGAGAGGCAATAGAACTTGTAGGGCTAGAACCGGAACTGTTAACACGTTCTCCTTTTGAATTAAGTGGTGGACAAATGAGACGTGTTGCTATAGCGGGTGTACTGGCGATGGAACCTGAAGTACTTGTATTAGATGAACCTACAGCAGGACTAGATCCAAAAGGGCAGAACGAACTTATGCAGATGTTTTATAAGTTGCATAAGGAGAAGGGGCTTACAGTTATCCTTGTAACGCATAATATGGAGGATGCTGCTCAGTATGCGGAGCAGATTGTAGTTATGCATAAAGGAACGGTCTTTTTGCAAGGAAGTGCAGAGGAAGTATTTTCACATGCTGATGAACTAGAGAAAATTGGTGTGGATCTTCCTATGTCATTAAAGTATAAACGTGCAATTGAAGAGAAGTTTGGTATTTCAATTCCAAAGGCTACCTTATCTTTAGAGGATCTTACTCATGAAGTTGTGCAGGTGTTACGAAAAGGTGGTCATGAATCATGCAGCAGTTGATTATTGGGAGATATATCCCGGGGAATTCACTTATTCATCAACTTGATCCACGTACGAAGCTGCTGATTGTCTTTTTATATGTATTTGTTGTTTTCTTAGCAAATAATGCGATTTCATATGGATTTTTATTTTTATATGCACTCATTGCTTTATTTTTTGCAAAAGTGCCGATTCGTTATGTACTTTCGGGCTTAAAACCAATTTTATGGATTTTTCTTTTTACATTTTTCCTGCATATTTTTACAAATAAAGAGGGGGATGTGCTACTCCAGCTTGGTTGGTTTTCGATACATGAAAAAGGATTAGAGCAAGGGATATACATTTCTGTACGATTCTTCGTTATTATTTTAATGACGACATTATTAACGTTAACGACGACACCTATTGAAATTACAGATGGTTTGGAGACGTTATTAAAGCCGTTGAAGCGTATAAAGGTTCCTGTTCATGAAATCGCATTAATGATGTCAATTTCTCTTCGTTTTATTCCGACATTAATGGATGAAACGAGTAAAATAATGAAAGCACAAGCATCACGTGGTATTGATTTCGCCGGGGGACCGATAAAAGATAGAATGAAAGCTATTATCTCACTGCTCGTTCCTCTGTTTATCAGTGCTTTTAAGCGTGCAGAGGACTTAGCAATTGCGATGGAAGCTCGTGGATATCAAAGTGGTGAAGGACGTACTAAATTTAGGCAACTACGCTGGAAAACAAGCGATACTGTAACGATTGTAAGCTTATTTTGTTTAGCTTGTATTTTGGCATGGGTGCGATCGTAATGGAGAATAGAGAAATGGATAGAATAAAATGTACGGTTGCATATGATGGCATGCATTTTTGTGGTTATCAAATTCAGCCGAAGCATCGTACTGTTCAACAAGAGATAGAAAAAGCATTACAGAAATTGCATAAGGGAGAACTTGTTCGTGTTCAGGCATCTGGTAGAACAGATTCTACGGTTCATGCAAAAGGACAAGTCATACACTTTGATACTCCTTTGTCTCTTGAAGAGTGGCAATGGAGTAACGCTTTAAATACAATGTTGCCAGATGATATTGTTATTAGGCAAGTAGAGAAAAAAACAGAAGAATTTCATGCACGTTACGGTGTTGAGAAAAAAGAATATCGTTACCGTGTATTATTATCAAAGACTGCGGATGTATTCCGTAGAAATTACGTATATCAATATCCATATCCGCTCGAAATCAAAAAAATAAGAAAAGCAATTCCTTATTTTATTGGAACGCATGATTTCACTTCTTTTTGTTCGGCAAAAACTGACAAAAAAGATAAAGTGCGAACAATTTATGAAATCGAGTTAATTGAGCAAGACGATGAATTAATTTTTCGTTTTGTAGGTAATGGATTTTTATATAATATGGTCAGAATTATTGTTGGTACGTTACTTAACGTAGGGCAAGGAAAGCTTGATCCTGATAGCATTCCAGAGATTTTAGCGAAACAAAATCGTCAGTTTGCTGGAAAGATGGCTCCAGGTCATGGGCTTTACCTATGGGAGGTAAACTATAACAACTAATCCTGGTGTAACATTTGCTTGACATTAGAAACTCAAAAGTATATCATAACATATGGTATTGTTTCTAAAACCACGATTAGCCCCGGAAGGAAATCGTGTTTAAGATAAACAATAGATTTTTTCTATGGAAAAGATAACGAGGAGGGAAACACATGCGTACGACTTTTATGGCAAAAGCTAACGAAGTTGAGCGTAAATGGTATGTGGTTGATGCTGAAGGTCAAACTTTAGGTCGCCTATCTACGGAAGTAGCATCTATTTTACGCGGTAAAAACAAACCTACATTTACACCACACGTTGACACGGGTGATCATGTAATTATTATTAACGCTGAGAAAATTCATTTAACAGGTAATAAATTAAACGATAAAATTTACTACCGTCACACTAACCACCCAGGTGGACTTAAACAAAGAACAGCTCTAGAAATGCGTACAAACTACCCTGTACAAATGTTAGAGCTTGCAATTAAAGGCATGCTTCCAAAAGGACGCTTAGGCCGCCAAGTTTCTAAGAAACTTAACGTGTATGCTGGAGCAGAGCATCCACACCAAGCACAAAAACCAGAAGTTTACGAACTTCGCGGATAATTAATTAAAGGAGGGCTTACTTTGGCACAGGTTCAATACTATGGCACTGGACGTCGTAAGAGTTCAGTAGCGCGCGTACGCCTAGTTCCAGGCGAAGGACGCGTTATCATTAACGGTCGTGATTTTGAAAACTATATCCCATTTGCTGCATTACGTGAAGTAGTGAAACAACCTCTAGTTGCAACAGAAACTTTAGGTAACTACGATGTACTTGTAAACGTAAATGGTGGTGGATACACTGGTCAAGCTGGTGCTATTCGTCACGGTATTTCTCGCGCTTTATTAAAAGCTGATCCAGAATACCGTCTAACACTAAAACGTGCAGGTCTATTAACTCGTGACGCACGTATGAAAGAGCGTAAAAAATACGGTCTTAAAGGCGCACGTCGTGCACCTCAGTTCTCAAAACGTTAATTTTTGCGAACTACAAACCCCAACCATTTTGGTTGGGGTTTTTTTATGTTTCATTCCTTTTTTGTGATTTTTATAGCTTGGAATATTTTAGTGCTACCGCCGTGCGTATGCTTCTTCTTTAGAAGTTTAGACTAATACGTATTAGGGAGGTTTATAAGTACTATGAATGTCATTGTCAGCTTACGAGAAAAACAAAAAGAAAAGCAGTTAAAATACGAGCGGAAGATGTTGCGGGAATTATCATTAAAAACATTGCGTTCAAATATTCGTGATGCCTTTCAAATGCAAGAGCTTCATCGTCAGTATGAAGATTACTGTATTGAATTAGGGATAGAATCTTATTTATTAGGAGCGAGATATAGTAAATTTGGCTATTATGGTGAATCGTTCTTTGATGTGAAATATAGAGCCTTAGAAGAAGAACAACAATTAACTGAAACGCTATTTCAATTTTTAACGAGTATGACTATGCGAGAAATAAAGTTGAAAGATGAGGAATTACTTTTTGAATCTTGTCAGCAGTTTATAGGATTGTGGTGGCAAGAAGGATATGAAAAAGGTGAAAGAAGATATCGATTAAAGCTTCATTAAGACAAGCATAAACTTTCCTCTTGTCCCATATAAGTAATTAGAGGGACTAGCTGGAGGAGGAAAGGTATGAAGAGAATTCGAATTATCTCTTTTGCACTCGCTGCGGTTGTATTGTTTTTTTTAGTCAAACAAGAATTTCAAATTACAAAATCGTGGCGAGCTTGGAATTTACCCTTATCAGGGAAAGTAATCGTATTAGATGCTGGGCATGGTGGACCAGATGGAGGGGCTGTTGGTGGAAAGGATATTATAGAAAAGGATATTACACTTGAAATTACAAAAAAGGTACAAGACTATTTACAAGAACAAGGTGCACTAGTTATTTTAACGCGTGAGGGAGATTATGATTTAGCTAACAAAGATACAAAGTCATATAGTAGACGTAAAGCAGAGGATTTAAAAAAACGTGTAGAAATCATCAATAAACCGGATATAGACTTTTTTGCAAGCATTCATTTAAATGCTTTAACTAGTAGTGGATCGAAAGGCGCACAAACATTCTACTATCGCTCTTCAATTGAAAATGAACGTGCTGCGAAATTTATACAGGCTGAATTGAGAACGAGTTTAGAAAATACGAATCGTTCTGCTAAAACGATCTCTCACGTATACTTATTGAAGTATGCGAAAACACCAGGTGCTTTAATTGAAGCCGGCTTTTTATCGAATGTGAACGAAAGGTATATGTTAAATTCGGAGAAATATCAACAGAAGGTAGCAGCTGCAATATACCGTGGTATATTGCGTTATTTCACGGAAAAAGGAAATCCTCCAGAATAAGGAGGATTTTTTTGAGTTTCTCTCGTTAACGAAGTTTTCGGAAAATATGTTATACTGGAAATGTAAACGCATTTATTTCAAGAATAAGCAAAGATAAATTCAATTAACATTACGTTATTTTTCATACAGGGGGCTGGGCTAATTATGGTAACGAAAGAACAAGTGGTTGAAGCGTTAGAAGGAGTTGTAGATCCGTTTTTACATAAAACATTAAAAGAAACAAGTGCAATTAAAGAGGTAACAGTCAAGCCTGAGAAGGAACATGTGAGTGTTAAAATTGCAATTGTAAAAACTGGTACAGCGGAACAAATGCAGTTGCAGTCTGGAATTGTAAAGTTAGTAAAAGAACTTGGGGCAGCAACAGTTGGACTTCGTTTTGCAGAATTTACAGAAGAGGAATTAGCTCAGTTTGTACCAGAACAAGAAGAAGAGCAAAGTGAATCTTTATTGTCACCAAATTCAAAAACGACATTCTTAGCAGTGGCAAGTGGAAAAGGTGGCGTGGGAAAATCAACCGTTTCCGTTAACCTTGCGGTTGCTTTAGCTCGTTTAGGAAAAAAAGTTGGTATTATTGATGCGGACATTTACGGTTTTAGTGTGCCAGACATGATGGGGATAGAAAAACGTCCTATCGTAAGAGGTGACAAGATAATTCCGGTGGAACGTTTAGGTGTAAAGGTAATTTCAATGGGCTTCTTTGTAGAGGATAATGCACCAGTTATTTGGAGAGGACCTATGCTTGGGAAAATGTTAAACCACTTCTTCACAGAAGTAGAATGGGGCGATTTAGATTATTTAGTATTAGATTTGCCACCAGGCACAGGTGATATTGCGTTAGATGTGCACTCAATGTTGCCATCTTGCAAAGAGATTATTGTAACGACGCCGCATCCAACAGCTGCGTTTGTAGCAGCGCGTGCTGGAGCGATGGCATTACGCACTGAACATAGTATTCTCGGTGTTGTTGAGAATATGGCATATTTTGAAAGTAAGGTAACTGGTGAGAAAGAATATGTATTTGGAAGAGGCGGGGGAGATAAGTTAGCTGCCGAATTGCAAACGAATGTTCTTGGCCGTATTCCGCTACAACAACCTGATTGGAATAAAGAAGACTTTGCTCCTTCAGTATACGAAGATACACATACAACCGGCATTATTTATAGTAAGATAGCTGAAACAGTAATTGATAAAACAGCTGTTACACAAAAATAAAGTGAAACTTTAATCAGTGGGGTTCATCTGTTGCTAGTACACCTTTCGCTTAACTAGAGGGGCCCATTTTGTCTGTTAATAGCAAGATAAAGTAATAACGAGTGGACAATGTATAAATTGTCCACTCGTTATTATAGTTATTATTTTTACTGTTCTTCCTTCTTCTCGCCTTGAGAACCACCGTCACCGCCTGCTTCTTTCTTATCAGATCCGCCTTTTTCAGCTTTTTGTACACCTTTACTAATGATATCGATCATCTTGGCTTGGAAGAGTGGACTTTCAGCAGTTTCTGTTAGTACTTGTTGTAGATATTGACGGTATTCTTTACTCTTCATTGTTTGTAACATCATTTTTTCTACTTCAGGATTTTTCATAATTTCTATAACGCCTGCTTGGTATTCAGGGTCTTTTAATAAGGTTTTCATTAATTGGGTTTGTTCTTTCCCCATACTTTTAGCAAACTTTGATGAGAACTCAGGGTCTTTAAAGAGCTTTTCCCAGAATTGTTGCCCTTTATCGGATACCATGGCATCTTCAATCGTTTTCTTTACTACTGTTTCATCTAGTATGAGTGCTTGTTTCATTTTTTCATCAGTTAATACATCTTGAATAGCTTTCTTACCTTGATCTGTTTTTAAAATATCAACAATCATCTTCTTTGTTTGATCGTAATCTAGTTCGGATTTCGTTTCTTTTCCTTGTGCGCATGCTACAAGTGCGATAAGTAGAAAAGAAGAAACGAAAATGAATAGTATCCGTTTCATAAGTTGGAACTCCTTTCAGCACAGTTCTCTCTTTTTAATATAAATATCTTTAAGGAATTTATACATGAACATGGCTAGCTTTTTGAAATTGTCATTGATACAATTTAATTAGAAATATAAGGATAATGGGGGATGTGTTGTGAATAGCCGCAAGTGGGTACGACTATTTTTAACGACGTTGTTTCTTGGTGGGATTAGCACAGTTATTATTGGTTTTGTTTTGGAGTGGGACAGGTATAATAAATTTTTTCAAAATTTCGACGGCAAGGAGATTTTAGCGGTATCTTTCTGGCTGATGGGTGTAGGATTTATTTTTAGCGTTATAAGTCAAATGGGCTTCTTTGCGTATTTAACAATCCATCGTTTTGGACTAGGGATGTTTCGCTCATCGTCTTTATGGAATGCAGTCCAGCTCTTCTTTATTGCATTCGTATTATTTGATTTTGTGTATTTAAGGTCTGTACTTATTGCAAATGGGGAAATCTCATTGGGGAATAACATACTTGTTGCTGGAATATTATTTGTGTTTGGAGCAATTGTTGCTTATGTAAAAAGTAAAGAAACAAATAAAAAAGCATTTGTGCCAGCTCTGTTCTTTATGGTTGTTGTAACGATTCTTGAATGGGTACCGGCGCTTCGGATTAATGATACAGATTGGTTATATTTAATGGTTATACCGCTATTGTTATGTAATGCATATCAATTACTTGTATTACATCGTTTAATCGGAAAAACGAGTAAATCTGCTTAATAGAGAGAGGTTTTATACACCAGCAGTTATATTGCTGGGAGTGGTGTGATTAAAAAAGCTCTACCACCTTCTTGAAAGGTAGTAGAGCTTTTTATACGTGAAGAGTAGTAGGGACGAAGTTATTTCACATCTTCACTTTTTGTACTTGTGTTGGAAATAAGTTGTGATACGGGTATTTGCTCATATCCATCACTTTTTAATTTTTGCAGGAGCAGCGGTAAAGCTCTATTTGTTTGAAGGGCAGAATCGGATGCGTGTAATAAGACGATATCTCCACCTTTCAAATTATTAGAGACGGTGGAAACGATGTTATTTACACCTGGGTTTTTCCAATCGTTTGAATTGTTACTCCAATGCACGACGGT
>NZ_CP012099.1:152500-242500 GCF_001182785.1 Bacillus thuringiensis
CAGCATGCCGCGGTGAATACGTTCCCGGGCCTTGTACACACCGCCCGTCACACCACGAGAGTTTGTAACACCCGAAGTCGGTGGGGTAACCTTTATGGAGCCAGCCGCCTAAGGTGGGACAGATGATTGGGGTGAAGTCGTAACAAGGTAGCCGTATCGGAAGGTGCGGCTGGATCACCTCCTTTCTATGGAGAATTGATGAACGCTGTTCATCAATATAAGTTTCCGTGTTTCGTTTTGTTCAGTTTTGAGAGAACTATCTCTCATATATAAATGTATGTTCTTTGAAAACTAGATAACAGTGTAGCTCATATTTTTTAATTTTTAGTTTGGTTAAGTTAGAAAGGGCGCACGGTGGATGCCTTGACACTAGGAGTCGATGAAGGACGGGACTAACGCCGATATGCTTCGGGGAGCTGTAAGTAAGCTTTGATCCGAAGATTTCCGAATGGGGAAACCCACTATACGTAATGGTATGGTATCCTTACCTGAATACATAGGGTATGGAAGACAGACCCAGGGAACTGAAACATCTAAGTACCTGGAGGAAGAGAAAGCAAATGCGATTTCCTGAGTAGCGGCGAGCGAAACGGAACATAGCCCAAACCAAGAGGCTTGCCTCTTGGGGTTGTAGGACATTCTATACGGAGTTACAAAGGAACGAGGTAGACGAAGCGACCTGGAAAGGTCCGTCGTAGAGGGTAACAACCCCGTAGTCGAAACTTCGTTCTCTCTTGAATGTATCCTGAGTACGGCGGAACACGTGAAATTCCGTCGGAATCTGGGAGGACCATCTCCCAAGGCTAAATACTCCCTAGTGATCGATAGTGAACCAGTACCGTGAGGGAAAGGTGAAAAGCACCCCGGAAGGGGAGTGAAAGAGATCCTGAAACCGTGTGCCTACAAATAGTCAGAGCCCGTTAATGGGTGATGGCGTGCCTTTTGTAGAATGAACCGGCGAGTTACGATCCCGTGCGAGGTTAAGCTGAAGAGGCGGAGCCGCAGCGAAAGCGAGTCTGAATAGGGCGTTTAGTACGTGGTCGTAGACCCGAAACCAGGTGATCTACCCATGTCCAGGGTGAAGTTCAGGTAACACTGAATGGAGGCCCGAACCCACGCACGTTGAAAAGTGCGGGGATGAGGTGTGGGTAGCGGAGAAATTCCAATCGAACCTGGAGATAGCTGGTTCTCCCCGAAATAGCTTTAGGGCTAGCCTTAAGTGTAAGAGTCTTGGAGGTAGAGCACTGATTGAACTAGGGGTCCTCATCGGATTACCGAATTCAGTCAAACTCCGAATGCCAATGACTTATCCTTAGGAGTCAGACTGCGAGTGATAAGATCCGTAGTCAAGAGGGAAACAGCCCAGATCGCCAGCTAAGGTCCCAAAGTGTGTATTAAGTGGAAAAGGATGTGGAGTTGCTTAGACAACTAGGATGTTGGCTTAGAAGCAGCCACCATTTAAAGAGTGCGTAATAGCTCACTAGTCGAGTGACTCTGCGCCGAAAATGTACCGGGGCTAAATACACCACCGAAGCTGCGAATTGATACCAATGGTATCAGTGGTAGGGGAGCGTTCTAAGTGCAGTGAAGTCAGACCGGAAGGACTGGTGGAGCGCTTAGAAGTGAGAATGCCGGTATGAGTAGCGAAAGACGGGTGAGAATCCCGTCCACCGAATGCCTAAGGTTTCCTGAGGAAGGCTCGTCCGCTCAGGGTTAGTCAGGACCTAAGCCGAGGCCGACAGGCGTAGGCGATGGACAACAGGTTGATATTCCTGTACCACCTCTTTATCGTTTGAGCAATGGAGGGACGCAGAAGGATAGAAGAAGCGTGCGATTGGTTGTGCACGTCCAAGCAGTTAGGCTGATAAGTAGGCAAATCCGCTTATCGTGAAGGCTGAGCTGTGATGGGGAAGCTCCTTATGGAGCGAAGTCTTTGATTCCCCGCTGCCAAGAAAAGCTTCTAGCGAGATAAAAGGTGCCTGTACCGCAAACCGACACAGGTAGGCGAGGAGAGAATCCTAAGGTGTGCGAGAGAACTCTGGTTAAGGAACTCGGCAAAATGACCCCGTAACTTCGGGAGAAGGGGTGCTTTCTTAACGGAAAGCCGCAGTGAATAGGCCCAAGCGACTGTTTAGCAAAAACACAGCTCTCTGCGAAGCCGTAAGGCGAAGTATAGGGGGTGACACCTGCCCGGTGCTGGAAGGTTAAGGAGAGGGGTTAGCGTAAGCGAAGCTCTGAACTGAAGCCCCAGTAAACGGCGGCCGTAACTATAACGGTCCTAAGGTAGCGAAATTCCTTGTCGGGTAAGTTCCGACCCGCACGAAAGGTGTAACGATTTGGGCACTGTCTCAACCAGAGACTCGGTGAAATTATAGTACCTGTGAAGATGCAGGTTACCCGCGACAGGACGGAAAGACCCCGTGGAGCTTTACTGTAGCCTGATATTGAATTTTGGTACAGTTTGTACAGGATAGGCGGGAGCCATTGAAACCGGAGCGCTAGCTTCGGTGGAGGCGCTGGTGGGATACCGCCCTGACTGTATTGAAATTCTAACCTACGGGTCTTATCGACCCGGGAGACAGTGTCAGGTGGGCAGTTTGACTGGGGCGGTCGCCTCCTAAAGTGTAACGGAGGCGCCCAAAGGTTCCCTCAGAATGGTTGGAAATCATTCGTAGAGTGCAAAGGCATAAGGGAGCTTGACTGCGAGACCTACAAGTCGAGCAGGGACGAAAGTCGGGCTTAGTGATCCGGTGGTTCCGCATGGAAGGGCCATCGCTCAACGGATAAAAGCTACCCCGGGGATAACAGGCTTATCTCCCCCAAGAGTCCACATCGACGGGGAGGTTTGGCACCTCGATGTCGGCTCATCGCATCCTGGGGCTGTAGTCGGTCCCAAGGGTTGGGCTGTTCGCCCATTAAAGCGGTACGCGAGCTGGGTTCAGAACGTCGTGAGACAGTTCGGTCCCTATCCGTCGTGGGCGTAGGAAATTTGAGAGGAGCTGTCCTTAGTACGAGAGGACCGGGATGGACGCACCGCTGGTGTACCAGTTGTTCTGCCAAGGGCATAGCTGGGTAGCTATGTGCGGAAGGGATAAGTGCTGAAAGCATCTAAGCATGAAGCCCCCCTCAAGATGAGATTTCCCATAGCGTAAGCTAGTAAGATCCCTGAAAGATGATCAGGTTGATAGGTTCGAGGTGGAAGCATGGTGACATGTGGAGCTGACGAATACTAATAGATCGAGGACTTAACCATATAATATGTAGCAATGTTATCTAGTTTTGAAGGAATATATATTTAAAATTCCTTTTGACATTCTGAAAAGAATGTGTATAATGATAAAAGTCTGGTAATGATGGCAGAGAGGTCACACCCGTTCCCATACCGAACACGGAAGTTAAGCTCTCTAGCGCCGATGGTAGTTGGGACCTTGTCCCTGTGAGAGTAGGACGTTGCCAGGCTTGTATTATTCCGCAGTAGCTCAGCGGTAGAGCTATCGGCTGTTAACCGATCGGTCGTAGGTTCGATTCCTACCTGCGGAGCCATTATGCTTCCATAGCTCAGCTGGTAGAGTACTTCCATGGTAAGGAAGAGGTCACCGGTTCAAGCCCGGTTGGAAGCTTGGAAAAAGTTTTTAAATTTTTGGCCCGTTGGTCAAGTGGTTAAGACACCGCCCTTTCACGGCGGTAACACGGGTTCGAATCCCGTACGGGTCACCACTTTTGGAGGATTAGCTCAGCTGGGAGAGCACCTGCCTTACAAGCAGGGGGTCGGCGGTTCGATCCCGTCATCCTCCACCATATATGTTTAAATGTCGGAGGGGTAGCGAAGTGGCTAAACGCGGCGGACTGTAAATCCGCTCCTTCGGGTTCGGCAGTTCGAATCTGCCCCCCTCCACCATTTTCTTAAAAATAACCTGAAAGGGTTTATTTTTTTGAGAAGATAACCATACTAGTAAATATTAATGGGCTATAGCCAAGCGGTAAGGCAACGGACTTTGACTCCGTCATGCGCTGGTTCGAATCCAGCTAGCCCAGCCATTTACGAGCCATTAGCTCAGTTGGTAGAGCATCTGACTTTTAATCAGAGGGTCGAAGGTTCGAATCCTTCATGGCTCACCATTTTCGCGGAAGTAGTTCAGTGGTAGAATACAACCTTGCCAAGGTTGGGGTCGCGGGTTCGAATCCCGTCTTCCGCTTTATTACTAAGGGGCCTTAGCTCAGCTGGGAGAGCGCCTGCCTTGCACGCAGGAGGTCAGCGGTTCGATCCCGCTAGGCTCCATCTAAATAGAAAAAGCTTACATCATATGATGTAAGCTTTTTTGTGTTTAAAAAGACAACTTTTATATTTATCGTTTAAAATGAAGAAAACGTAAAAATAAGGGATGGGGGATAATTGTGAAAGTTGTTATTGCATCTGATTCATATAAAGAAAGCCTAAAAGCTATAGAAGTATGTGAAGCTATTGAAAGAGGTTTTAGAGCAATTTTTCCTAATGCAAAGTATGTGAAAATACCAATTGGAGATGGAGGAGAAGGGACGGTTGAATCGCTTGTTGATGCTACAGGGGGGAGAATTATATCAATTAGTGTGACAGGACCGCTTAGAGAAAGTGTACAAGCTTTTTATGGCGTGTCTAAAGATAAAAAGACAGCGTTTATTGAAATGGCAGCAGCATCAGGATTACAGCACGTTCCAGTTGAAAAGCGAAACCCACTTATTACAACGACAAAAGGAACAGGAGAACTTATATTACATGCGCTAAATCAAGGGGCGGAGTACATAATTTTAGGACTTGGAGGAAGTGCTACAAACGATGGTGGGGCAGGCATGTTAGCAGCTTTAGGAGTAAGATTTATAAATGACAAGGGTGAAGTAATAGATCCATCTGGAGGTACGTTACATTCGATTGTTGCTATTGATTTTTCACAAATGGACCCACGCTTAAAGGGGGTAAAGATAGAAGCGGCATGTGATGTGGATAATCCATTAGTCGGAATGCAGGGAGCATCTTTCGTATTTGGGAGACAAAAGGGTGCGAATGTAGAGATGATGAAAGAGCTAGATGAGAATTTAAAACATTATGCGAATATCCTTAAAAGATATGTATCTTCTGATGTATCTGAAATACCTGGTGCAGGGGCAGCAGGAGGAATGGGAGCGGCTGTTATTTCAGTGCTAAAGGGAGACTTGCGAAGGGGCATTGAAATTGTATTGGATTATACAAATTTCGATAAACATATAGAAGATGCAGATCTCATTATAACTGGTGAAGGTAGAATAGATGAACAAACTGCATATGGGAAGGCTCCTGTTGGTGTTGCGGGGCGTGCGAAACGTTTTTCTGTGCCTGTAATTGCTATTGGAGGGTCTGTATCATCTGATTATTCAGCCGTGTACGAGAAAGGAATAGATGCGGTATTTAGTATTACAACGAGACCGATGACACTAGAAGAAGCATATAGAGTAGCAGAAGAAAATATTGAAATGACAACGAAGAATATTGCAACAGTATGGAAAATAGCGTCAGAAAAACACTTCTAAATGTAGGGTTGTTTTTTTATTATTATTTAATAATAGTGATTGTGATTGTTTCATTAAGTTAACTTTATACATAGAATAGTCTTGAAATTTGATTTTCAACGTGAATATAAGTGAATAATTTGTATATCCATACAGAAAAATGTCGAGTTGAGTCAGACTATATAAAAGATTTAAAATATTTAGTGAAGGCACAGAAGGGGGATACTATCTATGAAAAAAGAAATCTCAGTTATTGGAGTTCCAATGGATTTAGGGCAGATGCGTCGTGGCGTTGATATGGGACCGAGCGCAATCCGTTATGCAGGGGTAATTGAAAGAATTGAAGAAATTGGATATAACGTTAAAGATATGGGAGATATACGTATAGAGAGAGAAAAAGAGATAGATGAAAATACAAAATTAAGAAACCTTACACAAGTTGCAACTGTATGTAATGAATTAGCAAGTAAGGTGGATCATATTATAGAAGAAGGTCGTTTTCCACTTGTATTAGGTGGTGACCATAGTATTGCTATCGGTACATTAGCTGGTGTAGCAAAACATTATAAAAACTTAGGTGTTATTTGGTATGATGCACACGGTGATTTAAATACAGAGGAAACTTCACCATCTGGAAATATTCACGGTATGTCACTTGCAGCAAGTTTAGGTTATGGACATTCTTCACTTGTAGATTTATATGGAGCATATCCAAAGGTGAAAAAAGAGAATGTCGTAATTATCGGTGCGCGTGCATTGGATGAAGGAGAAAAAGATTTCATTCGCAATGAAGGTATTAAAGTGTTCTCAATGCATGAAATTGATCGTATGGGGATGACGGCTGTTATGGAAGAAACAATCGCATATTTATCTCATACTGATGGTGTACACTTATCATTAGATTTAGATGGTCTTGATCCTCATGATGCACCAGGTGTTGGGACGCCTGTAATTGGTGGTCTATCTTATCGTGAAAGCCACTTGGCGATGGAAATGTTGGCAGAAGCGGATATTATCACATCTGCTGAATTTGTTGAGGTAAATACGATTTTAGATGAGAGAAATAGAACGGCAACAACAGCAGTTGCTTTAATGGGTTCTTTATTCGGTGAAAAACTAAAATAAATGTAAGAAAAGCAACTGAGAAGTTGCTTTTTTTATTTGAAAATAAGCGTATAATAATGATTTATATTATACTGTACAATAAAAATGTTTGACATCTTACCAATTTGAGCTAAAGGGGGTTGTTTGTAATTGTCGTTTGTTTCATGTATGGTATAATTAACTAGTTGTTGGAAATACATACAGATAGAGCATAAAACAATATTTCAATATATGGATAGAATTGCTCGTAAGTAGGAGGAAGGGTTAGCATGCCTTTTGAAGATACGACCATTTTGAAATATCTTAGTACGGTATTAGATATTGCCGTTGTATGGTTTATTATATATAAGCTAATTCTCATAATCCGAGGGACGAAGGCTGTTCAACTTTTAAAAGGGATTACAGTTATTATTGTCGTTCGGATGATCAGTATTTTCCTTGAATTGCATACGCTATATTGGCTAACTGAACAAGTATTAACGTGGGGATTTTTAGCCGTTATTATTATCTTTCAGCCAGAATTACGAAGAGCACTTGAGCAGCTAGGACGCGGGAGTTTATTTTCGCGTGTTGGAACTCATGAGGATGATGAACCTGAGATGGTTGCAACAGCGATAGCAAAAGCAACCGAATATATGGGAAAACGTAGAATTGGTGCATTAATTACTTTGTCAAAAGAGACCGGTATGGGTGATTATGTGGAAACGGGTATTCCGCTGAATGCAAACGTATCATCGGAACTACTTATTAATATTTTTATTCCAAATACACCTCTTCATGACGGAGCAGTAATTATGCAAGGAAGTACAATTAAAGCAGCAGCATGCTATCTTCCATTATCAGAAAGTCCGTTTATTTCTAAAGAATTAGGAACTAGACATCGTGCTGCAATGGGAGTTAGTGAAGTCACTGATAGTATTACAGTAGTTGTGTCGGAAGAAACTGGTCAAATTTCTTTAACGAAAAATGGCAAGTTGCATCGTGACTTGAAGACAGAACAGCTGAAGGATATGTTATTAGCTGAATTTAGTGGAAACGAAAAAACGACTTCTTCGTCTTTATGGAATTGGAGGAGAAAGCGTCATGGATAAGTTAATGGAGAATCATTGGTTTTTAAAAGGGATCTCATTACTATTGGCGTGTATGCTTTTTATGTCAGCGACGTTAACTGAAAAAAATACGACATCAGGTATAGTACCTTTCGCGAATGATGCGAAAGAAACATTAACTAATTATGGTATTAAGGTTAAGTATGATGAAGAGAAATATATTGTAAGTGGTATTCCGTCAGAGGGCGTTAAAGTGAAGTTAGAGGGCCCAAAGGCAGCAGTTGCTACAGCAAAAGCAAAAAAACAATTTGACATAACAATTGATTTGCGAGATAGTGCAAAAGGAACTTATGAAGTTTCTTTAAAAACGAACGGGCTTCCAGATGATGTGAAAGGAACAGTTCAGCCATCAACAATTAAAGTTACTCTTCATGAAAAGGCGAGAAAATATGTTCATGTAGATTTGAAATTATCAAATGAGGATCAGATGCCAGCGGGAGCTACTCTCGAAAAATCAAACCTTAAACCGGATACTGTTGAGGTAGTTGGGACGAAAGAAGAAATTGAAAGTATTTCATCTGCCAAAGCGTATGTTGATTTAAAAGGTGTTAATAAAACTGTTACAAAAACGCCCGAAGTTACATTATACAATAAAGAAGGAAAACGTTTAAATGTAAGAACAAGTCCATCTAAGATTAGTGTAACGTTGAATGTGGCAACGCAAACTACAGCCAATAATACTGAAAAAACTGTTCCTATAACATACACGAAAAAGGGGAGTTTAGCAGAAGGATTGGCAATTACAAATATTAGTGTTGAGCCAAAAGAAGTAACGATAGCAGGTCCAAAAGATATTTTGGATAATATACAATCGATAGAGGGGGTCGAAGTAGATCTTAGTCAATTGACAGAGTCTACAACATTCGATGCCTCTGTTTTATTACCCAAGGGTGTAACAAGCGCAAAACCGAATCAAGTGAAAGTTTCGGTGGGAGTGCAAAAAACAAAACAAACGAAAACAAAAACGATTGATGGTATCCCAATCCAAAAAAATGGACTTTCTAAAGATGTTACTGCTCAGTTACTTTCGCCGCAAGATGGAAAGATAAGTGTTGATATTTCAGGAGAAGCAAGTATAGTAGATAAAATAACAGCTGCTCAAATAACAGCGGTAATTAATTTGCAAAATATATCTCCAGGGACGAAAGATATTTCCATTCAAGTGAGTGGTCCTGGTAATATTTCAATAGAGTCAAAGCAAAAAAATGCTAAAGTTACTATTGTGAAAAAAGAAAAACCAGATAAAGAAGTACAGGGTAACGGTCAAGAACCGGATTCAAACACCAATCAAGAAAATCAAACTGAGAAACCAAAAAATCCTGAACCTAATCCAGAAAAGGAACAGGAAAATAATCAAAACCAAAATCAAGATAAAGATAAAGAAACTAGTCAAGAACCAACAGTAGATAACCATAATCAAAAAGAGCAAGAAAAAGGAGCGAATCATAATGGGTAAATATTTTGGTACAGATGGAGTACGCGGAGTTGCAAATAAGGAGTTAACACCTGAATTAGCTTTCAAAATTGGGCGTTTTGGCGGTTATGTATTAACAAAAGATACAGATCGTCCAAAAGTAATTATCGGTCGTGATACACGTGTATCTGGCCATATGTTAGAAGGAGCTTTAGTAGCAGGTCTATTATCAACTGGAGCAGAAGTAATGCGCCTTGGCGTTATTTCTACACCGGGCGTTGCTTATTTAACAAAAGCACTAGACGCACAAGCGGGTGTTATGATTTCTGCATCTCATAATCCAGTACAAGATAACGGTATTAAATTCTTTGGTTCAGACGGTTTTAAATTAACAGATGAGCAAGAAGCTGAAATTGAAGCTTTATTAGACAAAGAAGTTGATGAACTACCACGTCCAACAGGTACTAATCTTGGACAAGTGAGCGATTACTTTGAAGGTGGACAAAAATATTTACAGTACATTAAACAAACTGTTGAAGAAGATTTCTCTGGTCTACATATCGCTTTAGATTGTGCACATGGTGCAACTTCTTCTCTAGCTCCATACTTATTTGCAGACCTAGAAGCTGACATTTCAACAATGGGAACTTCACCGAACGGTATGAATATTAACGAAGGTGTAGGATCTACACATCCAGAAGTATTAGCTGAATTGGTAAAAGAAAAAGGTGCGGATATCGGACTTGCTTTTGATGGCGATGGCGACCGTTTAATTGCTGTAGACGAAAAAGGAAACATCGTTGACGGTGATCAAATTATGTTTATTTGTGCGAAGTACATGAAAGAAACTGGTCAATTAAAACATAATACAGTTGTTTCAACTGTTATGAGTAACTTAGGTTTCTACAAAGCACTTGAAGCAAACAATATTACAAGTGATAAAACAGCAGTTGGTGACCGCTATGTAATGGAAGAGATGAAACGCGGTGGTTACAACTTAGGTGGAGAACAATCAGGCCATATTATCTTACTTGATTACATTACAACTGGTGACGGAATGTTAAGTGCACTTCAACTTGTAAACATCATGAAAATGACGAAAAAACCATTATCTGAGCTTGCAGGAGAAATGACGAAATTCCCACAATTGCTAGTAAACGTTCGTGTAACAGATAAAAAATTAGCATTAGAAAATGAAAAAATTAAAGAAATTATTCGTGTTGTAGAGGAAGAAATGAACGGTGATGGCCGTATTCTTGTTCGTCCATCTGGAACAGAGCCACTTATTCGTGTAATGGCAGAAGCACCAACACAAGAAGTTTGTGATGCATATGTACATCGCATTGTAGAAGTTGTGAAAGCCGAAGTTGGCGCTGAGTAATTAGCTGAATTTATATGAAAAAGGAGCACAAAAAGTGCTCCTTTTTCATATGTTTTATAGACGATGAAAAAAATTTCATTGACGGTTTATCCATGTTTGTTATAAGATGGTCTTGTTCTTTTTCTCAAAGGAAATATTGTAAATTATAAAAGCGCCAGAACTACAAATAGTGTAGTTGACGAGGTGGGGTTTATCGAGATTTCGGCGGATGACTCCCGGTTGTTCATCACAACCGCAAACTTTTACTTAAATCATTAAGGTGACTTAATGGACAAAGGTGAAAGTGTGATGAGAGAAGAGGAACGGATGAAAACTAGCTGTATAAGTATATACGGACTTAAACCCAATCGAGAGGAAGGTGAAAGCCGTTACAAGCTTACAGGGCTAGCAATATGTAATCCGTTTTTTAGTATAAATAAAAATGGTATCGGACTATGTCGTTACATGTTCGCAGAGCAGTGTAAGCATTTGTAACGGCGACTAAACATGTGTGGAATCGTAGGATTTATTGGAGAGCAAGATGCAAAGGAAATTTTATTAAAAGGTTTAGAAAAGCTAGAATATCGTGGATATGATTCAGCAGGTATTGCAGTACAAGCAGAGAACGGTGTTGTTGTATACAAAGAAAAAGGCCGTATCGCAAAACTTCGTGAAATCGTAGATGAGAACGTAGCAGCAAGCGTAGGTATCGGACACACACGCTGGGCTACACACGGTGTTCCAAGTAAAGTAAACGCGCATCCGCATCAAAGTACATCAAAACGCTTTACACTAGTTCATAACGGTGTAATTGAAAACTATGAATTAGTGAAAAAGGAATATTTACAAGATGTAACGTTCGTAAGTGAAACAGATACAGAGATTATCGTACAGCTTATGGAACAACAAGTGAGCACAGGATTAAGTGTAGAAGAAGCGTTCCGTAATACGCTATCTCTTTTACATGGCTCTTATGCAATCGGATTACTTGATGCTGAAAATCCAAACATGATTTATGTTGCTAAAAACAAAAGCCCGCTATTAGTAGGTGTTGGTGACAACTTTAATGTTGTGGCAAGCGACGCTATGGCGATGTTACAAGTTACAGATCAATTTATTGAGTTAATGGATAAAGAAATCGTAATCGTAACGAAAGAAAGTATTACAATTAAAAACTTACAAGGTGAAACGATTGAACGTGCACCGTTTACAGCGGAATTAGACGCAAGTGATATTGAAAAGGGAACATATCCTCACTTCATGCTTAAAGAAATCGATGAGCAACCACTTGTAATCCGTAATATAATTCAAAAGTATCAAGATGAAAATGGCGAAATTGAATTAAATCAAGACATCCGCAATGCGATTTTAGATAGCGATCGTATTTACATCATTGCATGTGGAACGAGTTATCATGCAGGTCTTGTTGGAAAACAATTTATCGAGAAGTTTGCAAAAATGCCAGTTGAAGTGCATGTAGCAAGTGAATTCTCTTACAACATGCCATTATTAACAGAAAGACCATTCTTCATTTACATTTCACAAAGTGGTGAAACAGCTGATAGCCGTGCAGTACTTGTACAAACAAATGAAATGGGTCATAAAGCATTAACAATTACAAACGTGCCTGGTTCTACGCTTTCTCGTGAAGCGGATTATACACTTCCGTTATACGCTGGACCAGAAATTGCAGTTGCATCAACAAAAGCTTACACAGCACAGCTTGCAGTACTTTCAATTTTAGCAGCTGATATTGCTAAAGCAAAAGGTGAAGTTCTTGATTTCGATTTAACACACGAACTAGGACTTGTAGCAAATGCAATGATAGAACTTTGTGATCAAAAAGAAGAAATGGACGCATTAGCAAAACAATTTTTAGCGACAACGCGTAACTGTTTCTTCATCGGACGTAGCGTAGACTTCTACGTAGGATTAGAAGGTGCGTTAAAACTAAAAGAAATCTCTTACATCCAAGCAGAAGGATTTGCTGGAGGAGAGTTAAAACACGGTACAATCGCTTTAATCGAAAATGGTACACCAGTTATCGCACTTGCTACACAAGAGCACGTAAACCTTGGAATTCGTGGTAACGTGAAAGAAGTAGTAGCACGCGGAGCTAACCCATGTATCATCTCAATGAAAGGCTTAGAAATGGAAGGAGACAGCTTCGTATTACCAGCTGTACACGAAGCACTAGCACCGCTAGTAGCAGTTATTCCATTCCAACTTATCTCATACTACGCAGCACTTCACCGCGAGTGTGATGTTGATAAGCCACGTAACTTAGCTAAGTCTGTTACGGTTGAGTAGGAGATTGGTAGGTTAATAAATATAGTTATAGCTTTAAAATAAATTTACAAATTTGTACCCCTTTAGATATTTTATCTAAAGGGGTATTTTTGTGTCGAAAAAGAACATCTAAAATTGATAAGTGGATAGTGGGAGATGGAAAGAACCCGACTAATGAAAGTCTTATTTTATCTGATTTGGAATAGAACTACTTTTATTTATCTGAATTTTCCGTTATCATTTTAAGTATTCGTGACCGATTTTCTTTATTATGACAAGAAGAGACGATAGATTCATGGACATTACAAGGGGGTATATTGATGAAAGTGAATGAAAAAACATATTTAAGTATAGAAGAGATTATTTCATTATCGGCCTTAACAAGTACAAATATAAGTGATGATGGCAACAACGTAGCGTTTGTTAAGAAGACGACTAACTGGAAAGACAATACATATAGAAACCATGTATGGGTATATGAAAAAGATAAGGGGCAGAGTTATCCATTAACAAATGAGGATATAGATAGTACATGCCCGTCATGGTCTCCAAGTTCTAGGGATATTGCATACCTTAGCCCTGTTGGTAATGGGAAAAATCAAATCTTTATTAAGTCACTAGATGGTTATGGTGGGGTGCAAATTACTGATGAGGAAGAAGGGATCAGTACATTCAAATGGGATCCTACGGGTAAAGGTTTTTATTATGTTGCACAATCAAAAGAATGTGAGGAAATAAAGAAACGTAAGGAACAATATGGAAATTTCCAACATGTAGGCAAGGAACATCAGAATAATTGTTTATATTACATTGAAATAGAAAAAGTGATACAAAATGATAAAGAGGAACAAGGGGTTAGTGGTGTTTATCAATTAACTGATGGTAAGGATTTTTATATCCATGGATTTGATATTTCAGATGATGGGGCAAAGGTTGTATTTATGGCTACACCAAGCCTAAACGATCATATGAATGGTGATCTATACATATTAGATGTTGAAGCTAGGGAACTACAACAGATGAATGTAGATAAGTTGTTGGGCGGGAGCGTTTGTTTTTCTCCAGAGGGCAGCAAAATCTGTTACTCAGCAAGCATAAGAGAGAAGGATTACTATAGAAACCATATACAAGAAAGTATAGTAGAGATATATGATATGAATACTGGAGAGGTAATTCAGCCTCTAACAAATTTTGATAGTACGGTTACGCCATTACAGTGGACAGCTAAAGGCATTTTAATTAGATGGCAGGATAAAACGAATTATCGTATTGGATTACTAGCTGAAGGTGGCACTGTGGAAGCATTAAGCGACAAAGTAGATGGCTTTATAATGGATGCCTCTATAACAAAGGATGGAAATCATATAACCTATAATAAGGCTATAACAAATGAAACCTTTGAAATCTATTTGGATGATAAAAAAATAACGGATGAGAATAGCTTTTTCGAAGGGAAGCTTAAAAGTAAGAGGGAAGTCATCTCATGGAAAAGTAGTGATGGTCTTGAAATAGAGGGTGTTATATCAACCCCCGTAGAGTTTGACACTAATAAAAAATATCCTTTATTAGTAGTAATTCACGGTGGGCCGGCTTGGGCATCCTTTCCGATATTTTCAGACTGTTTCAATGAGAAATATCCGATTGAACAGTTTATCGAAAAAGGCTTTATCGTTTTAGAGCCAAACTACAGAGGAAGTTCTGGTTATGGTAATGAATTCTTAAAAGCAAACTATAGAAAACAGGGAATCGCTGACTACGATGATGTTATATCAGGGGTGGATAAACTAGTTGATCAAGGGATAGTAGATACAGATAGAGTAGGAGTTATGGGATGGAGTAACGGAGGATATATATCAGCTTTCTGTTCTACATTTAGCAGTAGATTTAAAGCTATTTCAGTTGGTGGTGGAATTACTAATTGGCGCACTCATTATGTAAATACAGATATTCCTTACTTTATTAGGATGTATTTAGGGGATAATCCATGGAATGATCCAGAAATATATACGAAAACATCACCAATGACATATATTAAATCGGCCTGTACTCCTACCTTAATCCAACATGGTGAAAAAGATGCAAGAATTCCGACTGCAAATGCATATGAGCTATATCAAGGGTTAAGGGGTATGGAAGTTGATACAGAATTAATTATATTTAAAGGAATGGCATATAGTCCTAATCAGCTGGGAATGAATGTAGCTATTATGCAACAGAATTTGATGTGGTTTTCACACTATATTCTTGGAGAGAGTATGGAGGGTTTTAGGACTTTATAATGGATATTTGTACAGGATATACATAAGGTTGAAACAGTCTTCATATTGAGATGATTTATTATAAAATATATACTTAAACTACTATCAGTACACACATCAGGGAGGACTAATATGACAGGAAATAAAAATGACTTACTAGTAGAAAAACGTGAAGAGTTATTGAAAGTATTGCAAGCTCGTTTTGAGAAAAACATGAACCGCCATGAAGGTCTTGAATGGGCTAAAGTTGAAACGAAGCTGACTACTAATAATGAAAAATTGTGGTCACTTAACGAAATGGAAGTAACTGGCGGTGAGCCGGATGTTGTCGGTTATGATGAAGAAAAGGACAAATATACTTTCTATGATTGTTCAAAGGAGAGTCCTAAAGGCCGCAGAAGTCTTTGTTATGATCTTGAGGCGTTAGAATCAAGAAAAAAACATAAACCAGAAAATAACGTTATTGATGTTGCCAATGCTATGGGCATTGAACTATTAACAGAAGAACAATATCGGGAATTGCAACAACTTGGCGATTTTGACATGAAATCATCAAGTTGGGTACAAACACCTTCAGATATTCGAGAACTCGGTGGTGCTCTATTTTGCGATTATCGCTTCGGTCATGTTTTCGTGTACCACAATGGAGCAGACTCTTACTATGCTGCCAGAGGTTTTCGTGGCTCGTTAAAAGTTTAAATTAGGATAAATAAGAAAAAGAGCCTATAGGCTCTTTTTCTTATTTATATTTTAAAAGTAAACTGTTACTACGCAGTTTTACTTAATTTATATGTTCCGTGGTTGTTTTTACGGAAAAGTTTAGGGAAAACATAGCCATCTAATCCAATACGTCCAGCGTTTTGCCCTGCAACTAAAATGAACATAGTCAAAATAAGTAGGTTTGGGTTTACACTAACAGTTCCGCTTAATAAAAATGAAAGATTCATTATGATTCCGAAAAATGCAGCTGTTTTTGTTAATCCGCCTAAAATTAAACCTAGACCTACTAAAATTTCTCCCCATTGAACTAAAAAGCTAAATAGGTCTGCGTTTGGAAGAACAAAATGTTGAAGAAAATCTGCCCACCAACTTTGTACTGCAGGGTGGTCACCTGATGCTTGAGCAATAGCACCTTTTAGAAAACCACTTGCGTCAAAAGATTGTCCGAAGACTTTGCCTATCCCAGCAGCGAGCCATGTATACCCTATGTAAAGCCGTAATAATAATAATATGAAAGTAGCACGTTTATCAGTTCTTAAAAAATTGATAACCATTGAAATCCCTCCAATATTATATTTACAAGTTTATTATATATCCATTGTGAAAAGATTCACAATGGAGGAAATGTGAACGAATATATGTTGTGAGTAATTGTTTTATTTTTTGTAACATTTCATCTTTTTTGATAGACTAATAATAGAGATATATCAAAAGGAGGCAAAGACTAGATATGTGGATGAACTTGTAATGATTAGAAACTACTAGATAGATAAATTTTGCTCTCATAAGTGAGGGTTTATTTAGCTATTTGTAAATCATGCAAGGACTGCATAGTTGGCTTGTACATCCCTTTTGTAAGGACAGAGGTCTAGGTGGGGAAATTTATATCTCTTATATAAAATATGCGTCCTTTAAACTTGGAGGAGTATATGATGAACCAATTAAAAAATAAAGTAGCAGTTGTTACAGGCGTAAGTCGTCTAGACGGTATAGGCGCAGCAATTTGCAAAGAATTAGCTGAATCAGGATACGATATATTTTTTACGTACTGGACGGATTATGATAAAGAGATGCCATGGGGCGTTGATAAAAATGAACAAATACAATTAGAAGAAGAGCTATTACAAAATGGTGTTAGAGTATCGAGCATGGAGTTAGATTTAACTCGGAATGATGCACCGAAAGAGCTTATAAATAAAGTTACTGAACAATTAGGGTACCCTCATATATTAATTAATAATGCAGCATATTCTACGAATAATGATTTCTCTACGTTGACTGCTGAAGAATTAGATAAGCATTATATGGTGAATATTCGTGCGACTACATTGCTCAGTAGTCAATTTGCCCGAGGATTTGATAAGAAATCTGGTGGTAGAATTGTTAATATTACTTCGGGGCAATTTCAAGGTCCTATGGCAGGAGAACTAGCTTATGCGACAACGAAGGGAGCTATTGATGCTCTTACTAGTACGTTGTCAGCAGAGGTAGCTCATTTAGGAATAACAGTGAATGCAATTAATCCAGGACCAACCGATACAGGATGGATGAATGAAGAGATAAAACAAGGGTTAAAGCCGATGTTTCCTTTTGGCAGAATTGGTGAGCCAAAGGATGCAGCTAGACTCATTAAATTTTTAGTAAGTGAAGAAGCTGAGTGGATTACGGGGCAAGTTATTCATTCAGAAGGTGGATTTAAAAGGTAAAGTGAAACTTTAATCAGTGGGGGGTTCATCCCCCACTGATTATTAGTTGAACCAATCGGGCTTTTACGGGCAGTGATTCCCCCGCCTAACTTTTTTGCTTCCGCTGAATTTTGAGGCGGGATCTTACTGCCCGTTAATGCGGGATAAAAAGAAGGTATCTCCCCCTGGGGAGATACCTTCTTTTTTAATCTTTCTTCAGTCTTCGTGCAACACCATTACCTAAAGACTGTAATCCTTGAACGAGGATAATTAGAATAAAGACGGTTGCATACATTACTTCTGGTTCGTAGCGTAAATGTCCGAAGCGATATGCTAAGTCCCCTAGCCCGCCAGCACCTACAAGACCAGCCATTGCTGTTGCGCCGATTAAGCCAATCGTTGCAATTGTTAATCCAAGTACAAGGGAGGGACGAGCTTCTTTCACCATAACATGCCAAATGATTTTTATAGTAGAAACGCCCATCGCTTGGTAGGCTTCAATGACACCGCGATCTACTTCTAGTAAAGCCGTCTCCATTAAACGTGCGATATAGGGAGCTGTGAAGACGACAAGTGGTACGATCACCCCTTGCACGCCAATGGATGTTCCCATTAGAAACTTTGTAAAAGGTAAGATGAAGAATAATAGAATGATAAATGGAAGAGAGCGAATGATATTAATAACCGTATTAAGAATAGGATAGATGATTTTATTTTCACGCTGCCCACCAGGTCTCGTTAAAACAAGTGTGACGCCAAGTGGTAATGCAATAAGGATAGAGATAAGTAATGAAATAGATGTCATTTGAAAGGTTTGAATTGTGGCTTCCCATATGACTTTACCCCATTCATCCAAAAAGGACTTGTTTCCCATAATCTGTTCTACCTCCTTCTACAATGATTCCTTGCTCTTGTAAAAATGATAAAGCACGGTGGATTTCATTTTGTTCTCCTTGCATATGAACGACTAGTTTCCCATATGCTTCATGTTTTAACTGCGTAATATTACCGGATAAAATATTCGGATACACTTGGAAACGTTTTGTGGCAACAGCTAAGGCAGGTTCACCTGAAGTAGTGCCAATAAATGAAAGTGTTACAATTTCTCCAGTATTCTGTAGTTCTTTCTGTACCTCTTCTGGAATTTTAGCTGCAAAGGCGCTATTTACAAATTTCTTCGTTGTTACATGTTGTGGGTTTGTGAAAATATCTTTCACAGTCCCACTTTCGACTACAGATCCATGTTCCATAACGGCAACGCGGTCGCATATACGTTGGATAACGTTCATTTCGTGTGTAATGAGTAAAATCGTAATTCCAATTTCTTCGTTAATCTTTAATAACAAATCAAGAATAGAATCAGTTGTTTCTGGATCTAAAGCGCTCGTTGCTTCGTCACTTAATAACACTTCAGGCTCATGTGATAGTGCACGTGCAATTGCAACGCGCTGTTTTTGACCGCCAGAAAGTTCACTTGGATAAGCATCTTTTCGATTGAAAAGATCGACAATGCGTAAATATTTTTCTACCCTTTTTTTAATTTCCGCTTTTGGAATGCCAGCAAGGCGTAAAGGTAATGCAATGTTTTCATAGATGGTAACAGTTTTAAGTAAATTGAATCCTTGAAAGATCATTCCGATTTTTTGTCTCGCTTTTGCTAGTTCTTTTGTCGATAACGTTGTTAAGTCTTGTTCGTTTACAATGATATTTCCTGTCGTTGGTTTTTCTAATAAATTTACACATCGAATCAATGTGCTTTTACCAGCGCCGCTATACCCAATGATTCCAAATACCTCGCCTTTTTCTACTTTAAGGGAAGTAGACTTAAGAGCCTCAACAGTCCCTTTTTTTGTTGAAAATACTTTGGATATGTTTTTAAATTCAATCATTATCGTCAGCTCCTACCAAGATGGTAAAACTGAACCATCAAATTTTTTCTCGATAAACTCTTTTACTTCTTTAGATTGATAAGCTTTCTTTAATTTATTTACAACGGCATCATCTTTATTTTCAGTACGAACAACAACCCAGTTCACATATGGTGAATCTTTTCCTTCGCGGAAAATAGAATCTTTCGCTGGACTTAATTTTGCACCTAATGCAAAGTTTGTGTTAATTGCAGCTGCTTTTACTTCACTTAGTTGCGTTGGTAATTGAGATGCCTCTAATTCGACAATCTTTAATTTTTTTGGATTTTCAATTACATCTTTTGCAGTCGCTTTTTCTGTAGCCTTTGGATCAACTTTTAAAACCCCTGCTTTTTCAAATAATTTTAAAGCTCGAAGTTCATTCGTTGGGTCATTTGGTACAGCAATCGCATCGCCGTCTTTTAAGTCTTTTACATCTTTTATATCTTTAGAATATACGCCCATAGGGAATGTTACTGTTGAAAATACTTCAGCTAATTTCATATTGCGTTCAGCTTTAAATACATCTAAATACGATTTCGTTTGGTAGCTATTTACATCAAGGCTTTTTTCATCTAAAGATACGTTTGGCGCTACATAATCATTAAATACTTTTATATCAATTTCCAGACCATCTTTTGCTGCAACTTCTTTTACCTTTTCAAAAATTTGTTCATGTGGTCCACCTGTTACACCGACAGTAATCTTTTTCTCGTCTAATGCTTTTACCTCTTTATCTGAACTCGCACTACATGCGCCTAATAATAATACTGCTCCGCTTACAATGCTTAATAATACCTTTTTCATCTATAAATCCCCCTTCATATACGTTCCAAAATAAAAAGCACCTCCCAAAAATAAGAGAGGTGCCGAATAGACGAAATAGATTCCTCCCTTATCTTCCAAAACGAAAACTCGTTTTGCAGGAATTAGCACCTTAGCTTATACGTCATAAGCTCGGTTGCCGGGCATCATCGGGCCAGTCCCTCCGCCACTCTTGATAAGAGTATGTGTATGTAGTTTTAAATATGGTACTAATAGTAAATCGTACAAAAAGAATTGTCAATAATATTTTCAGAATATATTTTATTTTAAGGTAATCGAAACATTTCCTTTCTTATGGCCCATTTCTACATACGTATGGGCTTCTACAACTTCTTCTAATCGGTAAATTCTATCAATAACAGGTTTTAGCTTTTCTGTTTCAGCTAGTTGTTTTAGTAGGTTCATATCTTCTTTACTGACCTTTGCCATCATTCCGTTCACAGATACATATTTTCCATTAGGCATTAATGCATCTGTACAAAGAGACTTTTTATATTTTCCAACTGCGTCAAATATAATATCGTAGTGATCGCCCCGCTTAGTAAAATCTTCTTTCATATAATCAATTACGTTGTCTGCCCCTAAAGCTGTTACTAAATCGAAATTCGAACTACTACAAATGGCTGTGACAGTCGCCCCGAAGTATTTAGCAAGTTGTACGGCTGCCGTCCCTACTGACCCAGAGGCGCCGTATATAAGTACTTGTTGCCCTTTTTTTATCTGTCCTTTTCTAAGGAAGTGCAATGCTGAAGTTCCGCCAAAAGGAATAACAGCAGCTTCTTCATAGGTCACATTGGTAGGTTTTAATGCTATTAATCCACTTTCATGCACGCATGTGTATTCGGCATAACCACCAAGGTTGAGTTCTGTTAATGCAAAAACTGGATCCCCTTTTTTAAATTGTGTTACATCTGTTCCAATGTCTTCGATTTCACCGGATAACTCTACGCCAAGTATAGGTTTTCTCGGTTTTCTGAAACCTAATATGATCCGCATAGGAATCCAAAATAAGAGGGGGCTATTAAAGCCACGTATTCTACAATCTCCAGTCGATACACTTGTTGCGTGAATTTTAACTAATACTTCATTTTTTTTAGGTTTAGGCTTTTCTACATTTTGAAGCTGGAGAACATTAGGTGGTCCATACTTTGTGCAAATAATCGCTTTCATAATGACCTCCTGAAATGAGTTGTTATTATTTACATCATATTTAAACTTTTTCTCAAACATGTTGTTATATAGGAAATAAATTTAAAGATAAATATTACGAATTATATAGATTTCATAGGAATAGAGATGATATTATTTTTGGGAAGGAGGGGACGTTATGAAAAAACTTATTTTAATTTCAAGTCTAGTACTTGCAGTCGGTCTAGGAGTAGGGTGTAGTAATGAGGAAACAAAAAAGACTGATGAACCGAAAAAAGAAGCTGTGCAGAAAGAAAAGGAATTAACAGCGAAGGATGTTTTCAATAAAGCGAATGAAGCTTTTAAAAACGAAGAAAATGTAACGATGACATATGATGTGGGAATAAAGGCTGAAGGAACAGAGATGAATGTAATGAAGGCCAAAATGCAACTAGAGCCGAAGAAAAAAAACTCTCGTTCTGAAATGAATGTTTCTGGTACAGAGGTTATTGTTTATGATGTAGGTGGCAAAATTGCTGGTCAGGTGAAAAATCCTAATACGGGTGAAGTGATGTCTGTACCAGAGGAACAATTAAATGCTAACGGAATGAACGCGACTCAAGGAATGGTAGATAATTTAGAGATTCCATCGGAAATTTTAAATAAAGTAAAGATGGAGAAAAGTGGAGATAATTATAAACTGAAGTTTGCATTAAAAGGGCAAGAGACAGAGAGTATGCTAGCTAGTATGGATGAAAAGCAGAAACAAATGCTACAAGGCCAAAATGCAAAGATAGAAGAAATAGATGGGGAATATATTATTACAAAAGATTTTAAATATGAATCAGCAAAGATAGATATGGTTATGAGTAGCAATGGTAAGGATAAAGCGCACATTATTACGGATGCAAAGTTTACATCGTATGATAAATTTGATCCAATACAATTGCCAGCAGCAAAGTAATCACTGTCAAGAGAGGTACCTGAAAGAACGGGTATCTCTTTTTGTTGCTAATAAGGAGAGTGTCCTTTGAAAAAAAGAAAGATAGCAGTGGTCATTGTCGCATATACGGTTTTGCTTGCAACGTCTGTACATACGTATAAAAAACAAATTGATCATCCTATTATGAGTGATGTAGGTAAATTGCTTCCGACAAAAATAAAACGTGTTGAAAGTGCTACGGAAGAGCACTCGTTAATAAAATTAGTGCGAGATGCAAAAGTTTCAGGAGAGAAAATTTCCATTGCAGGCATGCAACATAGCCAAGGAGGACAGACATATTATCCGAATGGCACGATGCTCGATATGAAAGGATATAATAAAATATTAGAATTCGATCCAGAGAAGAAGCGGATTACAGTTCAAAGTGGTGTCACGTGGAATGATATTCAGAAGAAAATAAATCCATATGGCCTTGCGGTACAGGTCATGCAGTCTCAAAATATTTTTACTGTTGGTGGTTCATTAAGTGTAAATGTACACGGGCGTGATATTCGTCATGAGGCACTAATTGATACAGTAGAGTCATTCAGATTGTTAATGGCAGATGGCACGGTATGTAATGTAAGTAGAGAAGAAAATGTAGAGTTATTTCCATATGTCATTGGTGGTTACGGTTTATTTGGAGTTATTTTAGATGTGACGCTGAAGTTAACAGATGATGAATTATATGAAATGCACACGAGAATGATAGATTATAAAGAATACGCATCTTATTTCAAAGAGAAAGTGAAAAGAGATGAGAATGTTCGTATGCACTTAGCGCGTATTTCTGTTGCTCCAAATTCATTTTTAAAAGAGATGTATGTGACGGATTATACTTTGGCACAAAATCAAAATATGAGAGAAGAGTACAGTGAATTAAAGGAAGAAAATATTATAGCTGCACCTAAATTTTTACTTGGGTTATCACGTTATAGTGATTGGGGAAAGAATACATTTTGGGATATACAAAGAGGTTATTTTGAACGTACAGATGGAAAGTATGAGACGCGTAATAATGTTATGAGATCAGATAGTGCTTTTATGGAATATGAAAATCCAAATAGGACCGAAGTGTTACAAGAATACTTTGTGCCTATAGATGCTTTCACGGAGTATATAGATGATTTACGTAACGCATTAAATGAAGAAGAGTTTAATTTACTCAACATTACGATTCGTTACGTGGAAAAGAATGAAAATGCAGTTTTGTCCTATGCGAAAGATGATATGTTTGCGCTGGTTCTTTTGATTAACCAGGGACGCTCAGAGAGTGAGATAAAGAAAACAGAGGATGTCATTCGGAAGATGATTGATGTTACTTTAAAGCATAACGGTAGTTACTATTTGCCGTATTATTCTTATCCAACGAAAGAGCAGTTAAAGAGGGCATATCCTCGTATTGAAGAATTTCTCAAGAAAAAGAAGGAAGTAGATTCAGAAGAGAGATTTGTGAATTTATTTTATAGGGAGTATACGAAATGACATATAGAAGATTTGTGGCTTCGCAAAGTATCATCATGATGGCAGGAAGTATGGTATTTCCTTTTTATATATTATTGCTTCGAAACGTTGGAAATAGCTTCTCGCAATTTGGCTGGGCGTATGGCTTATTTGCTTTAACATCAGCACTTGTATATCCACTAGTGGGAAAGATATCTGATCAAGTAGGGGATAAAAAATTATTAATAATATACGCTTGGTCCATGGCAATCTTAATGCTTTGCTTTCCGATTGCCACGGAAGTATGGCATGTGTATATTCTTCAAATTGTAATGGGAGTTTTAGGTGCTGTGCAGCGTAATACTGAGAAGACTTCATTAGCACGAAAGGTTGCGCAGGAAAAGGCTGGTTATGAGATTGGAAAATACCATGTGTGGACATCCATTGGCGGAGCAGTAGCGGTTATTGCCACGGGATATTTAGTAGATTTCTTTACGATTGGTACAATTTTTTATATTGCATCTATTCTATATGTAGTGAGCGGGATTGTATTAAGTAGTAAAAAAATATAACTATTCCTATTTTCACCTTAATACCCTTTATTTGTTATACTAAAAGGGAATACAAAAGAAAAGGGGACAGTGCCTTTGATGAAATTTGTAGTTTTAGCTATTCTTACTTTGTTTTTGATTCCATGGACAAGAAGCAGTAGTAAGCTTCGAGCAGTGGATAAGAAGGGAGATAAGAAGGTTGTAAAGGGTAAGAAATCATCTATTTTAGTTATTCCTGTTTTATTTTGGATAGGTATTGCAATCTATGAATACTTTTGGCTAATTGATGATCGAGTAGATTCGATTCTTACTCATTATTCTGTTGCAGTAGCAATTTTAATTGGGCTTGTTTTATTTTCACAAGATCAAATAGGGAAATTAGAAGGTACGCTAAAAGGACTTCTAATGTTTATTTTACTCGCAAGTTACGGCTACTTTGGTTATTTGCACGATATAGTAATCTCGCAAAAGAAATATGATTCTGTTGTTAAGGTAGAGAAAGATATTTCAGAGCCATTTACTGAAAATGACCAGCCGTTTACAGTGCCGCCAAAGACAGCGGAGAATAAGATGAAAAAAGTATTTGGTGATATTCCGAAAGTAGCTTATTTTGAGCTAGGAGAATTAACGCCACAAATGGTAAACGGCGAAGCTTTATATGTAGCGCCAATTGAAGTTTCAGGATTTTTTAAAGCGCGTAAAGCTGAGACAATTCCAGGGTATGTAACGATGTCAGGTACGAATCCTGATGCGGAAGCGAAACTGCACCTCGGTTATAAAATGAAATATGTGCCAAGCATGTTTTTTGGTAATAAGTTAGAGCGTGTGGTAAGGCAAGCAGAACCAAATTTAATCTTTAAAGGAAAACCTAAATTTGAGGTTGATGATAAAGGAAAACCATATTATACAATGACGTATGGTGAATTTATTTCAGGAAGATCTGGATTTGAGGTAGAAGGTGTTGTCGTAGTAGATGCACAAACAGGTGAAGTGAAAAGATATAATAAAGGAAAGGCACCTAAATTTGTTGATGGTGTATTAAATCATGAGACTGCATCTACGTTAAATACGTACTTTGGTAAATATATTCACGGATTTTGGAATACGAAATTCTCACAAACAGATATGAAAATTCCGACTGAGTGGGGAACGAAAGAAGGCGTGACCCCGATCTTTGGTAAAGATGGAACACTGTATTATTTTACAGACTTTACTTCTCCAAAAGAAGGAGTAGATTCAGCCCTAGGCTATTCATTAGTAGATGCACGCACAGGCAAGCTATATTACTATAATGGAAAAGAAGTAAAGGGGATTATGGATGGTTCAGCAGCTACAGAAGTAGTAGATAATTCCTTTAAGAGAGAGAAATGGCATGGGACAATGCCTGTCATTTATAACGTATACGGAAAACCAGCTTGGATTATTCCGGTTGTTGATGACGGAGGCCTAGTACGTGCACATACAGTTGTATATGCTGCTAATGCAAAAATATTTGCGACAGGTTCTTCGCAGAAAGAAGCGCTTGAGAATTATAAAAACGTAATGAGTGGTAATGGTGATACCTTTAGACCAACCTCAACAGGAAAAGAAGCGCAAAAAGAAGGTATTGTACAACGTGTATATAAAGAGAAATCAGGTGAAAATACAATCGTGTACGTACTTTTAGAGAATGAACAAAAGGTATTTATGATACCGGTGAAGAAATTCCCGTATGCTATGTTTACAGAAGTAGGAGACCCAATTCAAATTACATATTTAGATACAGGAGAGATGATGGCCTCGGTATCTAAATTTACGAATAGCAATGTGAAAAAGTAAAGCGATAGAATTTCTATCGCTTTTTTTTACATTATGAAAGAGGAAAATGCGCTGTACTTGACGTATGTTTATGATGTAACTATAATTGTTACGATTCAGTGTATATAGGAAAGGGTGAATTGAAAAAGTGAATGAAGTTAATCACGAAATATATAAACCTGTAAAGGCAAACAGGTTATGGATGATTCTTGTATTAGGAACACTTACGGCGATTGGGCCATTATCTATTGATATGTATTTGCCTTCATTACCGAAGTTAACGGATGACTTGCAAACAGGTGCATCCCTAGCGCAGCTTACATTAACAGCTTGTTTGCTTGGGTTGTCAGTAGGACAATTATTTGTTGGCTCAATTAGCGATATTTACGGAAGACGCAAACCACTTATTATTGCTCTTATTATTTATATTGCTTCTTCTTTACTTTGTGCTGTTGCGCCATCTATTTGGACATTAGTATTATTGCGCTTCCTACAAGGAGCTTCAGGATCAGCCGGGATTGTTATATCACGTGCAATGGTACGTGATATGTACTCAGGTTCTGAAATGACGAAGTTTTTCTCACTGCTTATGTTAGTAAACGGAGCAGCACCTATTTTGGCACCAATCATTGGAGGGCAATTATTACAGTTTACAACGTGGCGCGGTGTTTTCATCGTTCTTGGAGCAATTAGCGTATTCATGTTAATCTCAGCTACTTTTGTATTGCGTGAAACATTACCTCCTGAAGAAAGAGAAACGGGTGGTTTGTCAGGGACTTTGGCGACGTACGGAAAATTGTTAAAGGACCGTCTGTTTATGGGATATGCATTGTCACAAGGATTAGTAACAGCGGCAATGTTTGCATACATTTCGGGCTCACCATTTGTGTTGCAGAACATATACGGAGCATCGCCACAGCAATTTAGTTTATTCTTTGCGATTAACGGCATCGGTATTATTATTGCTAGTCAGATAACGGGTCGTTTAGCGGGGAAAGTGAATGAGAAGACATTATTTGTTGCTGGTATTATTATCGCAGCTGTTGGTGGCCTATCTTTACTACTGACAATCGTACTAGGAATAGGTTTAATCGGTGTTTTATGTTCGTTATTCCTTGTTGTATCAAGTGTCGGGGTGGTATCAACAACTGGGTTCTCATTAGCGATGAGAAATCAAAAACAAGCTGCAGGAACAGCATCAGCTTTATTAGGCTTATTACAGTTCATTTCAGGAGCGCTTGTTGCACCTCTAGTAGGTATTGGTGGGAGTAATACAGCGTTACCGATGGGTGTTGTTATTGCGCTTTGTGAAGTAGGAGCAGTATTATGTTATCTATTTATGGCCAGAAGAAGTGAGAAGCAGTTTGAACTGCAACAAAGACAAAATTTAGAGGCTTAACAAAAAAGAACTGATTCAAAGGGAATGTTTGAATCAGTTCTTTTTTTCATTTTTTTGAAATACCTCATACATATTATTCATGATCGTATCATATAAAACAGCAAGTTTATCCCACACCCAGCGATTACTATCGACTTCTTTTTCCCCGCAGTCGATAATATCGGTATGGTCCGTAATTTTATACGCTTTTTTAACGATAATAGGAGCAATCTTCGGTATACGTGGGATTTCTTTTAAGATATCTGCGAAGTTTCCAATGTAGACATGACCGATGATTTCGATTGTTAATGATTTATCCGATATATTTAGCACGGTATGAAATTGATTTGTATGTTGTTGTTTTAAATATTGAGCTAACTTAAATGGAGCATGCTTCTTCTTTAATACGCGGCGAAGGCTCTCTGTATTTTCGATATGAAGTGATTTTTCGCGAATAAGGACACGAATATCTTCTCCCATAAAAGGCATTGTGTTGTACATAGATGATTCTCCTTAAAAACTTACATATGTTTGCGTTATGCATATGTAAGTCTAGCATGGTTTGTTCTTTATGTGTGCTTACAGTTTTGTAAGGTGATGTAGTAAAGCATTGCAAAAGTTATTTGTATAAAGTGACGATACTGTGACAAACATGTTGGTATATATATTACGATGTCGTCTTAAGTGTAAAAAGTAGGGCGTTCTCGGTATAATAACAAGTGGAGATAAAAGAAACTATAATGAGTAATAGCTGTAGATAAAAGGAGAAGAAGAGATGAAGAAGGTTTTGGGTATTGCTGTAATGGGAAGTATGCTCCTTCTAGCAGGGTGTAATGGAAATAAAGATACGAAAGAAACGAAAGAAAAGGTAGAGCAATCTGCTGAACAAACAGAAGAGATGAAAGAATACCTTGCAGTACATGAAAAATACGATATAAAAATGAATAAAGAAATTAATAAAGCACTGCAGTTATTTGAAGTGGCAAAAGAAAAGGGCGGTAAGGAAATAACGAATGCTACATATAAAGAAGATGTGCAAAAGGTAACAACGAGCATGTTAGAAGATATTGATCATATACGTAAAGAAATTCGTGTGCCGAAGTCGAAAGAGCAAGAACATGAAGTATATGTTGGTTTCTTGAATGAATCGGAACAAGCGATGAAAAAATTACAGAAGTTAGCTAAAGAAGAAGATTCATCGTTGATTCGTGATATAGAAATTAATTTTGCAACAGCATCGACATACTATAAACGTTTTCAAGCAGAAACGAAAAAATAACCTTGCCTGTGCAAGGTTATTTTTTCTTCTTACCATCTCCGTCTGCATCCTCGGATACTAATATATTCTGTTCTTCGTGAAATTCGGAAATAGTTTGCCCGGTAATATTATCGAAAGGGGTATAAGAAAGAAGTGATACGTTTCTTTTTAATAAAGAGTTTATAGAAGCCGATGATGACAAGTATAACGATAGTTAAGGATAATCCTATAGTAGCAAGAAGTAAGGGATCCATCTTATAACTCCTTTAACATCATTTCTTGTTATGATAAGCCGAAAACTGTAATTTCGATAAAAGAATTAAAAACTGATTTTTCTAAATTTATCCAATTTGATTGACTTTTCAATTTTTCAGAATTATAATTCGAAATATACAATTTGAACCAAATAATAATATAGCAATTTACTTATCCAGAGAGGTAGAGGGACTGGCCCTATGACACCTCAGCAGCGGGTTCTGTAATAGGAACACCGTGCTAATTCCAGCAAGCAAGTCTTGAAAGATAAGTGATGGGCCTTTGTTTGTTAAGCCTTGATCTTATTTTTTAAGATCAAGGCTTTTTGTATTCTAAAAAGAGAAAAGGGAGTAATGGAAAAAGTACATTCATAAAACAAAGTAAATTCATGTGTTTAGGGGGTTATTGAAGTGTATGTAATTAAAAAATTATCGGTTATGGTGTTCACACTATGGGTTATTACGACAGTGACATTTCTAATTATGCATATTATTCCGGGAGATCCATTTTCATCAGATGCAAAAATCTTTCCTGAAGAAGTGATCCAAAACATGAGAGCGAAGTATCACCTTGATGAACCGTTATGGAATCAATATGTTGCTTATTTAGACGGTGTAGTTCATTTTGATTTTGGTGAATCTGTTCAATCAACCGGGCAAGGTGTATCAGAAATTATAACAACTGGCTTTGGTCCATCAGCAATTATTGGTCTACAAGCACTTGTTATTTCATTGTTGGTAGGAATTGCGGCAGGGACATTTGCTGCTCTATATCATGGGAGAGTAATTGACTATAGTGTGAGTTTGCTCGCAATTCTAGGTATTTCTATTCCAAGTTTTATTTTAGCACCACTATTTATACAAGTATTTGCTATCCAATTTGAGTTTTTACCAGTAGCCTCTTGGGGAACATTCGAACATACGGTATTGCCATCCTTTGCATTAGCGTTAGGGCCAATTGCAGTTATTACAAGGTTTGTTCGTTCTAATATGATCGAAGTACTGCAGAGTGATTATATTAAGCTAGCAAGAGCAAAAGGTATACCAATTAAGAAGATTATTATAAGACATGCTCTTCGAAATGCGATTGTTCCAGTACTTACATTTGTGGGACCGTTAATGGCTGGACTTTTAACAGGGACTTTCGTTATTGAAAAAATCTTTTCAATTCCTGGCCTAGGAAAATATTTCGTAGATAGTATTTTTAACCGAGACTATCCGGTGATTATGGGAACAACGATTTTCTATAGTGCATTATTAATTGCTTGTATTTTCATTACAGATATTATTCACCGCATTGTTGATCCGCGTATTCGTTCTATTACATAAGGAGGGGGGATATTTAAATGGGAGCTTATGAAATTAATGAACAGTTATTAACGAAAGAAGAGAAAAAAGAATTAACGATAAATAAAAATCAGCAAACGATTAGCAGAAAGAAAGAAGTGTTTCGTAAGTTTATATCGAATCCAATCGCAGTGTTAGGAACAGTGACGTTATTGCTAATTATTGTTTTCTCGCTTATTGGCGAAAGTTTAACTTCATTTACTGCGAGTGAACAAGTAAAAGAGGCAACAAATTTACCGCCGAGTAGTGAACATTGGTTTGGAACAGATGATCTAGGGAGAGATATTTGGGCACGTACTTGGGCTGGTGGGAAGATTTCACTAACAGTTGGATTAGTAGCAGCTGCCCTCGATATAGGGCTTGGTGTACTGATTGGTGGATTTAGTGGATATGTGAGAGGGCGTAATCGCCTTGGAACGTTAATTGATGAGTGGATTATAAGAGGAATTGAAGTATTATACGGCATCCCATATTTATTAATTGTTATTTTACTATTAATTGTTATGAAACCAGGTCTTTTCACCATTATTATCGCCCTTGCATTAACGGGATGGATTGGAATGGCTCGTCTCATTCGAGCACAAGTATTGTCTTTAAAACAACGAGAGTTTGTTATTGCAGCAGAGCGATTAGGTACATCACATATGAAAATTATATATGGGCATTTAATTCCGAATTTAACAGGGATTATTATCGTAAATTTATCATTTACAATTCCAGCAGCTATTTTTTCAGAATCATTTTTAAGCTTTATAGGACTTGGAGTACAATCACCAGCGGCAAGTTGGGGGACGATGACGAATGATGCACTTGGGACATTATTGAGCGGAGAATGGTGGCAGCTATTTTTCCCGGCAATCATGATTGCACTCATTATGTTCGCATTTAATGCAATTGGTGATGGTTTGCAAGATGCGATTGATCCAAAAATCGTCAAACGGAATCGAAAGGAGAAAAAACATGGCACAAATCTTATCTTTAGAAAACGTAACGTTAGCCGTTGAAAAAGAGAATAGTAAGCAAGCGATTGTGAAACATGTTTCCTTTTCTATTAACGAAGGTGAAATAGTTGCACTTGTAGGAGAAAGTGGTTCAGGAAAAAGTGTCACAGCACAATCCATTATCGGCTTGAATCAAGAATCAATTCATATTGATGATGGAAATATAGCTTTCCAAGCAAAGGAATTAACGAATTTACAAGAGTCAGAATGGAATCAAATTCGCGGAAAAGATATTTCCTTTATATTTCAAGATCCGCTTTCATCTTTAAACCCAACGATGAAGGTAGGCAAACAAATTACAGAAGTAGTTTTGCAACATGAGAAAAAATCGAAAAGAGAAGCAAAGGAAATTGCGATTAACTTGTTAACAGATTTAGGGATACATGAAGCAGAGAAACGCTTTGAACAGTACCCACATCAATTAAGCGGAGGTATGAGGCAGCGTATTTGTTTAGCAATTGCGTTTGCTTGTCATCCAAAGCTTGTAATTGCAGACGAGCCGACAACAGCGTTAGATGTAACGATTCAGAAACAAATTATGGGGCTATTAAAAGAAAGAAAAGAAAAACAAAATACGAGTATTTTATTAATTACACATGATTTGGCACTTGTACGTGAAGTAGCTGATCGAGTAGTTGTTATGTACGGGGGACGTGTCGTTGAAAAAGGAACGATACAGGAGGTAATAGGTTCTCCTAAACATCCATATACGAAAAGTTTATTACAAGCAATTCCGAATATGGATGATTCCGAAAAGGTATTACGTGCTATAGAAGGAACGACACCTTCCATTGAAACATTAAATAGCTTTGGTTGTCCTTTTGTAAATCGTTGTCCAGTAGCGATAAAAGAATGTATTCATCGTTTCCCAGAGAGAACAACATATTCTAAGGAGCATAGTTCACATTGTTGGCAGCATGTTCTAGAGCATAATAAAGCGAAATCAAAAGAGAAGGTGAATGCCTCATGACGACAGATTTAATTACTGTAAAGCAAGTAATGAAAACGTACGGAAGTAAAAGTAAAGAAATCACAGCGTTAAAAGACATATCACTTTCTATCCCGAAAGGAACAACACTTGGCATTATTGGTGAAAGTGGTTCAGGAAAAACAACACTTGGAAAGCTCATAGCAGGGATTGAGAGTCCAACGTCTGGTGAAATTGATTATAACGGTCAAGTCGTTCACAAGCTGAAGTCAGCTCATAAGCGAGAGTTTTTACAGAAAGTACAGTTCATTTTTCAAGATTCTACAGCTGCATTAAATCCGCGCTGGAAAGTACGCGATAGCGTAACGGAAGGTTATATTTCATTCGGTTTAGGTGATAAAGGGTTGAAGGATAAAGTAGCAGGTGATGCGCTAGAGCGTGTTGGATTAGATAGAAGATATATTGATCGATATCCGCATGAATTTAGCGGAGGACAACGTCAACGTATCGCTATTGCAAGAGCGCTATTATGTGAGCCAGAAGTATTAATTCTTGATGAACCAATTTCGGCATTAGACGTTTCATTGCAAATTCAAATTGTACATCTGCTGCAAAAGATTCAAAAGGAGCAAGGCTATACATATTTATTTATCGCGCATGATTTGCCGATGGTTCACTATTTATGTGAAAAAGTGGCTGTCTTATATAAAGGAGAACTTGTTGAATTTGGAAATACGGACGAAGTGTTCCGTAATCCACAACATTCTTATACAAAAACATTATTAGCATCAACACCAAAAATTTCGGGTTAAAGGAGAATGTAGGATGAAGAAGTTTTTACTGTTTGTCATTATGACTGTTTTAGCGATTACTTCGGTCGCTTGCGGTAAGAAAGAGACGCAAAAGGCGAGTGCCGGTAAGGGAGAAGGAGATCGATTAGTAACGAATATTAGTAGTGATCCATATACACTTGATTCTGCTATTGCAACAGATAGCACGTCAGGTTATATAATTGGGCAGTTGTTTTCAAGTTTATATACGCAAGATAGTGATGGGAAATATCAAAATGAATTAGCAGAGAAAGAAGAAGTAAATGCTGATGGAACTGAATATACAATCCATTTGAAGAAAGATATTAAATGGTCAGATGGTTCTCCTATTACGGCAAATGATTTTGAATTTGCATGGAAGCGATTGTTAAATCCGAAAACGGGTTCTATGAATGCGACAGAAATGTATTTCATTAAAGGGGCAGAGGCATATAATACTGGAAAAGGTGAAGAGGGACAAGTTGGTATTCAAGTCGTTGATCCTCAAACATTAAAGGTAACTCTTGAACATCCAGTTGCTTCTATTAAACAAAAATTAGCAAGCTCATTATTTATTCCATTAGCTAAAAAGTCGATTGATGATAATAATAAATTAAAAACAGATCCAAAAGAGTTAATTACGAATGGACCATTCACGTTAAAAGAGTGGAAGCATAACCAGGCTATTACAGTACAAAAAAATAAAGAATACTACGATAAAAAGGTAACTCTAAAAGAAATTGAGTTTCGTATTATTCCAGACTCTAAAACAGCGTATCAATTATTTAAATCAAAAGAATTAGATTTACTAAGTGGTTTACCACAAGAGATGATTGAAAAAGAAAAAGGAAATAAAGAATATAAGCGTGTTGCAGGATTCTCATCTTATATTTATTCGTTTAACGTAGAAAAAGAGCCGTTTACAAATGCGAAGGTACGTAAAGCATTTTCATTAGCGGTTGATCGTAAATTTATCGTTGAAAAATTGTATAAAAATAATGCGCAAGAAGCATATGCATTCGTTCCAGAAGGAGCAAAAACACAAAGTGGTCGTGATTTCCGTAAAGAAAAAGGTGATTATGTTAAATTTGATCCAGCAGAAGCGAAAAAATTACTAGAAGAAGGTATGAAAGAACAAGGGTGGTCTACATTACCTGAAGTAACATTAAAATTCACTACAGATACACAACATAAAAAAGTAGCAGAAGCAATGCAAGAAATGTTTAAGAAAAATCTTGGCGTAGATATTAAATTAGAAAATAAAGAGTGGAAGAGTTACATCGACACATACAAGCAAAGTGATTTCCAATTAGCTTATATGGGATGGGGCGGCTCTTTATTAGATCCAATTACTAAACTAGATTTATATGCAGGTGATGGTCCGAATAACTATGCAAAATGGCATAATAAAGAATTTGACGCTTTAGTAAAAGAAGCAAAAGTTGAACAAAACGAAGATAAGCGTTTTGACTTATTGCATAAAGCGGAAGATATTATGTTTACAGATTCACCATTAATCCCAATTATTTTCCCAAGTGCTTCATATTTACAAAAACCATCAGTATCTGGTGTTCAGTTCATTATCGGTTCTAGTCCAGAACTAAGATACGCAAAAATTAAAAAATAAAGAAGTAGGCAATCGCCTACTTCTTTATTTTATTTCTCTTTTGTATTCTTTTTTCGTTCCATCAGAGAAGACAACTTCTAAATCGAATTTTTGGTAGTCTTTATCAAGTTTGAACACGTTCGCTACTTGATCGATTACTTCTTGGTCAGGAGTATCTTTATCAAATTTTAATTCTTGTAGAAGTGGGCTTAATTTTGTGATAGCCTCATCTCCTGTTAATTTTACATCTGCTTTATGATCTTCAATTTTTGCTTCCATTTTTTTATCAGCTGCTACATTTTTATAGTCTGCTTCGTAGTCTTTCTTAGTATCTTGGTAGTCTGCCTTTAAATCGAATTCATTGAAATTTAGTTTTAAATCAGCAGGGGCTTCATTCTTTGCCTCTTCTGTAGTCTTTTTATTAGAAGTCGTGTCTTCCTTTGCAGGAGCTTTACATCCTGTTAATGCAGGTACTAGCATAAGAGCTAATAAAACTGATAGTAAAATTCTCATTATAAATTCCTCCTTATGTAAATTTGTTCTATACAAGTTTTTCCTAAAATCATGTAATTATGTATGTGTTGAAAATAAAATTTTGACTTGTAGCTTCAAGGATTAATCCGCAATTTAAATCAAAACTGATTTGTATGTATATGGTAAATTGAAGTTGTGAGGGAGGGACTAAAATGCATGAAGAATATAAAGAGATAATAAAAAAATCAATTGAATATATAGAGAATCACTTACATGAGGAGCTTACAACAGAAAGAGTGGCATCTCGCAGTGCGGTATCGATGTACCATTTTCATCGTATTTTTCAAAGGTATATTGGGATGAGTGTAACGGATTATATTCGAAAGAGAAGATTAACTCATGCTGCACAGGCTTTAGTATCGACTGAAAGACCTGTTATTGATATTGCAATGCAATATGGTTTTTCCTCACAAGAGGCCTTTACGAGAGCTTTTAAAAGAATGTTTCAATTGCCACCAAAGAAATATCGAAAGTACTTCCAGTCATTTTATATAGAAAGAGGAGAGGGTGTTTCAATGCAAAAAGGTATACCGAAAGGATGGATCTTAAGTGGAAGTCATCCTGCTGAATATGAGATGGGTTTAGATTATGAAGTTGTCCATCAAGGGAAAGTATCTGCATACATAAAAGCAAAAGAGAATGTTACGCATGGAGGATTTTCAACATTAATGCAAATGTTCCGAGCAGATAAATATGTAGGGAAGAGATTACGTTTTACAGCGTTTGTTAAGAGTGAAAGCGTAAGAGATTGGGCAGGATTGTGGATGCGAGTAGATGGAAAAGATACAGAACCGCTCGCTATGGATAATATGCAAAATCGCCCCATTAAAAATACGAATAACTGGCAATCGTACTCGGTTGTATTAGATATAAAAGAAGGAGCGCTTGGTATTGCATTTGGTGTTTTATTATCAGGAGAAGGTTGTGTGTGGCTAGATAGTATTCGATTTGATGAAGTGGATGGAAAAATTCCTTCAACAGATTTGGCTGAAAACTTTTATGAAACACTCCTAGAAGAGCCGGTAAATCTGCAATTTGAAGAGATAGAAAAGTAAGGAGAAAAGATATGTTCAAATATGTAAAACTCATAAGCATTAGTTTAGTAGTATCTTCTTGTATTATGGGGATTAACTATTTGATTAGCTATCTTTGGTCAGGGCATATACCTTCTTTGACGTGGAGAACATATTTGATGTTTGTGTTTATATTTATGATGCGTTTTGGTTCAATGCAAAAAGAGAGCTATGAAGAGAATTGATAATCTTTTTGTTTGCCTTCTTATTATTGATACGCAAATATTTATCACTAGATTAGGGGGATTTCCCGTAACAGACGGTTATCATACAATAATATTTGGTGAAGTTGATTGGGAGAGAAATATTATTGTATTATTACTTATTGTACTAGTTACAAAATGGGTAGCAGGAATTACCATAGGTATAAAAGGGATGGTAAAGAGAAGTAATTCTATAATTAAAGAAGCATAAAATAAAAAGGTATCCTTCAATTGGATACCTTTTTATTATTACTTATTATTTTGCAACTTCTGTCCACTTGTAGTTAAATTCACCGCCGAAGTCAGTTGTTACAAGTCCTTTAATGAAAGAGCGTTGTAAGTAAGAACGACCTTGTTGGTATAAAGGAGCGACAGCGCCGTCTTGTAATAGAATTTTTTCAGCTTGCTTCATTGCTTCAAAGCGTGCTTTTTCATCGCCAGCTAAATCTGTTTTCACTTTATGAATGAGCTCATCGTACTCTTTGTTAGAGTATTTATCGAAGTTATAAGCACTATCTGTTGTAAATAAATCTAAGAATGTAATTGGATCAGCGAAGTCAGGGCCCCAGCCATCAATACCAATTTCATAGTCACCACTTAACAGTAGTTTTAACTGCTGTTTACGTGGTTGTGGTTTTAAATTCACTGTTAATCCATCTAAGTTCTTTTCTAGTTCACCTTTTAAATATTCACCAGTCTTTTTAGCTAAAGCATTATCACTTGTTAAGAGTTCAATTGTTACTTTGTCAGTACCAAGTTCTTGCTTCGCTTTTTTCCAGTTTTCTTTCGCTGTTTTCACATCATCTTTCACTAGATTTCCATTTTCTTTACGGAAGTCGTTGCCATCAGGACTTTTTGCAAATTTCGCAGGAACCATTCCTTCAGCTGGAACAGCACCGTTATTTAAAATTGTTTCTACGTATGCTTTCTTATTCATTGCTCCGTTAATAGCAAGGCGTGCATGTTGATTTTTTAATGTTTCATTTTTTTGATTTAGTCGTAAAAATTGAATGCCAACTTCAGCGCGTTCTTTGAAGTTTGGATCGCCCTTATATTTATCAACAAACTCCGCAGTTAAAGCAACGCGATCAATTTGTCCTGAATCATATAAGTTAACTTCTGTAGACTTATCTTTAACGACATTGAAGTTGATTTCTTCTAATTTTACAGTTTTAGCATCCCAATAGTTAGGATTCTTCTTCAATTGGAAGCTTTGCTCATGTTTCCAGTTATCTAATGTGAAAGCACCGTTGTAAATTAAATGATTTGTTTCTAAACCGTATTTATTGCCTTGAGACTTTAAGTAATCTTCATTAATTGGTAAGAATGTTGAGAATGTCGTTAAGCTTAAGAAGTAAGGAACAGGACGGTCTAGTTGTACTTCTAAAGTTTTGTCATCAACAGCTTTAATACCTAATTGATCAACCGGTAATTGTTTTTGGTTTATTTGTTTCGCATTCTTTATATCGAAGAATAAGAATGCATATTCAGCTGCTGTATCAGGATTTACGGCACGTTGCCAAGCGAAGACGAAGTCCTTTGCTGTAACAGGAGTACCGTTTGACCATTTTGAATCACGCAGATGGAATGTATATTTTGTTTTATCGGGACTAATGTCGACCGACTCAGCAACACCAGGAATCGGTTTATTATCTTCTCCCATTGCATATAAACCTTCAAAAACATTTCGCATTACATTCATGGATTCCCCATCCGTTGCTTTTGCAACATCCATTGTTGGAATTTCTGAAGCGAATGATAAGTTAATTGCCTGTTTATCAGGTATTTTATCGTTTGCTTTCGCTCCGCTTGCATTATCTTTATTTCCCCCACAAGCAGTTAGTAATAGACTTGCCCCTAAAACAGATGCAACAACAGGTACAACTTTTTTCTTCATTGTTCGTTCCTCCCTAAATGTGTTGTTCGTAACGTCATAATGTCCATGTCTTGAAGTAGAGCTATAGAAGGAGATAAAACCTATTATAAATATTTGTTTATAGGTAATCAGGTGTTCTATATGTATATACATGTTGAGCTATAATCTATCGTTATATGTTTCAACGTAGTAGACATTATATTTTGATGGTGAAATATTTTGTTTCTTTGATTATTTAGAATATTAACACTGGAAAGAACTATATGTCAATAATAAAAATAGAATGTTAATTTCTTGGAATAATATATTAAAAAAGTAGATTCTCTTGTGTGAGAGAACCTACTTTTAATATATTTTGCTAAAAAAACAATTGGTGAGGGCTAATAATAAGTGGGGATGAAGAACCCCCACTTATTACGGTTTTACTTTATTTTTCAATTTTTGCCCACTTGAAGTTTAATTGACCTGCAAAGTCTACTTGTACAATTCCTTTCACATAAGAACGTTCTAAATAAGATTCGCCTTTTTGGTAAAGAGGAGCGATAACAGTGTCTTTAAATAATATTTTCTCGGATTCTAGTAATGCTTCCCAGCGAGCTTTTTCATCACCAGCTAAAGTTGTTTTCACTTTTGCTATTGTTTCATCGAATTCCTTACTAGAGTAATGATCTAAGTTATAAGGGTTATTCGTTGTAAATAGCTCAAGGAATGTAATTGGATCCGCAAAGTCAGGGCTCCAGCCATCAATTCCGATTTCGTAGTCACCTTTTAATAAAAGCGAAACTTGTTGCTTACGCGGTTGCGGTTTTATATTTACTGTTAAGCCATCTAAATTCTTTTCTAGTTGTCCTTTTAAGAATTCACCAGTTTTCTTATCAAGGTCAGCATCACTCGTTAATAATTCTAATGTTATCTTTTCAGAACCAAGCTCTTGTTTAGCTTTTTCCCATAACTTTTGTGCGGATTTTGTATCAACTTTTGTTAAATCGCCGTTTGCAGTACGGAAGTCTTTTCCTTCAGGTCCTTTTGCAAAGTTTTTTGGAACGAGACCAAATGTTGGTGTAGAGCCATCATTTAATAACGTATTTACAAAGGATTTTCTATCAATTGTTTGATCAATTGCTTGGCGTGCAGAAACGTTTTGAAGTACTTTGTTTTGTTGATTCATACGTAAAAATTGTACGCCTACGTTTGGACGTTCTTTAAAGTTGGCATCTTTTTTATATTTATCAACGAAGTCAGATGTTAGTTTTATACGGTCTAATTGTTTTGACTCGAATAAATTTACTTCTGTTGATTTTTCTTTTACGACGTTAAAATTGATTTCTTCTAGTTTGACAGTATCTTTATCCCAATAGGTAGGGTTCTTCTTAAATTTAAAGCTTTGTTCGTGCTTCCAATCGCTTAGTGTAAAAGCTCCATTGTACAAGATTGTATTATCTTCTAAAGCGTACTTATCACCTTGTGCTTTAAAGAATTCCTCGTTAATTGGTAGAAATGTTGGGAACGCTGTTAAGCTAATAAAATACGGAACAGGACGTTCCAATTCTACCTCAAACGTATGGTCATCAACTGCTTTTACACCAAGTTGGTCGGCTGGAAGTTCTTTATTGTTAATTTTTGTTGCATTTTTAATATCAAAGAATAGAAATGCGTATTCAGAGGCTGTTGCTGGATCTACGGCTCTCTGCCAAGCGAACACAAAATCTTTCGCTGTAACAGGAGTGCCGTTTGACCATTTTGAATCTCGCAGGTGGAATGTGTATTTCGTTTTATCGCCACTTACTTCATGAGATTTTGCAACGCCAGGGACAGGTTTGTTACCTTCACCAAGATTATACAAACCTTCAAATACGTTTCTCATTACTTGACCAGAATCAGTATCTGTAGCACGGGCCGTATCCATTGTTCGTATTTCAGTAGGTGAAGATAAATTTAAAACCTGTTTACTAGGTGCCTCGTCTTTTGCATTTGCTCCGCTTGCTTCGTTTTTATAACTACCGCAACCAGTTAATAAAATACTTACTCCTACAACTGATGCAATACCGGGTACAAACTTCTTTTTCATTTGATTTTCCTCCTAAATAATTAAGTTTGGATGATGATGAGGGAAATGAAAAATAAAAAATCCCTCTTTTCATATTGAGAAAGAGGGATTTTTATGTACAAGTTATGCACCCGTATATAAACGAAGTCCCTCATTCTATCTTTCAAGCATAAAGCTTGCAGGAAGTGGCACAGTATTCAAAATGAACCTGCTGCCGAGGTTTCAAAGGGCCAGTCCCTCCACCTCTCTTGATACAATGAGTAAACGAATAAATTTTATTAATTTTTGTGTTTCTTTGATAATTCAAAATCTTACACCTTGAACAATGAAGTGTCAACCAAATGAAATATAGTTTAAATTTTCAGTTTTCTTAAATAAAAAAACCACTGCATATGGCAGTGGTTTTTCGCTTAGAAGTTAAAGTTATCTGGATCTGGACCAACGCGACGATCTTCATTTAAAGCTTGAATTGCTTTCATATCATCAGCACTTAATTCAAAGTCGAAGATGTTTGCATTTTCAATAATGCGATGTTCTTTAATTGATTTAGGGATTGTTACAACTTCGTTTTGTAAATCCCAGCGTAAAATAATTTGCGCAGTTGATTTATTATATTTTGTCGCAATTTCTTGTAACGTTGGATTATCTAGTAGTTGTCCTTGCATTAATGGTGACCAAGCTTCAAGCTGGATGTTATGTTCTTTACAGAATGCATGTAACTCTTCTTGTGCTAAACGTGGGTGGTATTCCACTTGGTTGACCATTGGCTTAATTTCAGCAATTTCAAATACGTCTTGTAAGTGGTGAATGTGGAAATTACTCACACCGATAGCGCGAACACGGCCATCTTTATAAAGTTTTTCTAATGCTTTCCATGATTCGGTATATTTCCCTTTTACAGGCCAATGTACTAAATATAAGTCTAAATATTCTAGACCTAATTTCTCTAATGTAGTTTCAAATGCTTGAAGTGTTGTTTCATATCCTTGATCGCTATTCCATACTTTTGAGGTAATAAATAATTCTTCACGTGAAACACCTGATTCACGAATCGCTTGTCCAACGCCCTCTTCATTTTGATAGATTGCTGCAGTATCGATGCTGCGGTAGCCATTTTTAATTGCTGCTTTTACAGAATCAATTACTTCTGAACCATCTTCTACTTTAAAAACACCTAAACCAAACCAAGGCATTTTTACACCGTTATGTAATGTTGTATAGTCTTTTAAACTTGTTAAAATCATATTATTTCCCCCTAGCTTTTTTGTTTGTTGCTTCTACTGCTTTTTGAATTGCCTCTGAAAAATTATATTCGTATAAAGTTTTGAGACCCTCAGCTGTGGAACCACCTGGCGTTGTTACTTGTTCGCGGAGGTTAGCTGGATCTTGCGTTTGTTCGAGCATAGAAGCAGAGCCAGAAATCATTTGAATGACAAGATGTTTTGCGGTTTCTTCATCGACTCCATAACTTTTTGTTGCTTCAATTAAGCTTTCAGCAAAGTAATAAAGGAAGGCTGGTGCACTTCCAGTAACTGCAGTAAGCTGATGGACTTCTTCCTCAGTACAAAGTTGCGAAGTACCAATACCTCTTAAAAGCAGTTGCAGGGTTTCTTGATGCATCTCGTTTACTGATTGTCCCATTGTATATAAGGAGATAGACTTTCCAATTTCAGCAGCTGTATTAGGCATAATCCAAGCAACAGGCGTGCCTTTTGGGAGTCTAGCTTCTAAATAAGATGGTCCAATGCCAGCTGCTACTGTTACGACAAGTTGATTTGATATTAACGGAGATAGCTCAGCTAATAACTCTTCATGAGCAGAAGGTGGCATTGCTAAAACAACCGTATCGACAGATGTAATATGCTGCTTCCAATCCGTTGTAATAGACACATTATATCGCCTTTGTAATTGTTCTAACTTTTCTACGTTGCTTCGGTTAGAGATGATAATTTCTTCGATGTACTCTTTGCTTGTTTTAAGTAATCCGGAAAATATAGCTTCTGCCATACGACCAGCACCAATAAATAAAATTCGATGTTTGTTAGGCATATCCTTTATTCCTTTCTAGTAGAGATATGTTATAAAAACGATATCATCTTTAAGAGAATTTTGTAAAAAGAAAAGACTTACCGTAGATGGAATGGATAATGAGAAGGCGGAAATTCATGGTAAAGGAAAGGGCTATTCCTTATACTGGTGATAGGGAATTTATTACACATCTGGGGAGAGATAAATATGGTTAGAAGTCCACTTTTTTTACTTGTTTCTAGTATTATTTGTGTATTAGTTGGATTGTATATTCAATCGAGTTATATTGAAATTTTCGCATCAATTATGGGGATCATTAATGTTTGGTTATTAGCGAGAGAAAAAGTATCCAACTTTTTATTTGGCATGATTACTGTTGCGGTATTTCTATACATTTTTATTACACAAGGTTTATATGCAATGGCAGTATTAGCTGCTTTTCAATTTATCTTTAATGTATATGGTTGGTATTATTGGATTGCACGAAGTGGGGAGGGAGAGGTAAAAGCAACAGTTCGTTTAGATTTGAAAGGGTGGACTTTTTATATAAGTTTTATTTTAGTTGCTTGGATTGGTTGGGGTTATTATCAAGTCCGTTATTTAGAGTCAACAAGTCCATATTTAGACGCTTTAAATGCTGTATTGGGACTAGTGGCTCAATTTATGTTAAGTCGAAAAATATTAGAAAACTGGCATTTATGGATTTTATATAATGTAGTTAGCGTTGTAATTTATATTTCTACTGGTTTATACGTCATGCTAATATTAGCTGTTATTAATCTCTTTATATGTGTAGCTGGTTTGCTAGAGTGGAAGAGTAATTATAAGGGGCAAGAACATACAAATAATTATATCTAGAAAATAATTAGAATTAAAAAACCCCCTGAAGCATATATGCTTCAGGGGGTTACTAATAGAATATAAGATTATGCTTTTGTCATACCAAGTAATACAGCGCCGCCGATAATTAAAACACTACCTAGTGCAATAAAGATCAATTGACGTTTTGTTTTCTTTTCACCTAAGAAGACAATTGCGCCGAATGTTGAGATAACGATTCCAGTTTGAGATAATGGGAAGCTTGTTGCTACTCCAACACGTGGTAATGAAAGAAGTAAGAATAAGTTTCCAGTTCCCCATAGTAAACCAGATAAAGCATTACGGATTGCATATTTGTTAAATGGTTTATGTTTAGACGTCAGTACAACCGCACCAACAAACATACCAACTGCTTGTGGTAAAATAGCAGACCAACCGTCGATATTATACCAACGAATAATAATTACATATACAAGATAGCCGAAAGTAGAAACAATTAAAGTAAGAAGACCTTTTTTCAATTGTCCTGGTGGCTGAGCATTTTCTTTATCATCTAATGATGTGAATACAACACCAACTACGATTAATAGGATTGCAATCGTTCCCAGAATGATCGTTGTAGTAGTAGTCCACTCACGGAAAGCGATAACCCCAAAGATAGAAGTTGCAACAAGTTGCATGCCAGTAGAAATCGTTACAGTAGTTGAAACACCTAGTTTTTCAACTGTTTTTAATTGGTTTACTTGTCCTAAAGCCCAGAATAAACCTGAAATAAAACCAACAATTAAGACTGTCATTGTTAAAGCTGGTTGAGTAAATACATACATGATTGTTGCGAAGAATAGAGCACCGATTGTCATACCTACCGTTTGGCTATATGCACCACCGCCCATTTTTACGCTTACTAATAAGATGTTTCCCCATGCAATTGCAGGAAGAAGCGCTAATAAAATGTCCATTACAAGACTCCCTTCGGTTTTCTATACCAATATAATTACATATCGTTCTAACGATCGGTAATGCCCCACTAATAGAGTAGAAGATTACCGATCGCTAAAACAGGATGAAGAACTTACGATATAAATGCGTTTTCATTTCTTCATTTTTTGAAACACCTCCATATAATAACAGGAAATTGCCTATTTTAGAAAGTGAATTCAAATAAAATGTATATTTTAATAAAAGGTAAAATTCAGTTATTTCCCGATGGTATATTTTATTTCCTAAGAAATAAAGAAGCAGCTTCAAAAAAGCTGCTTTAAGAATTACTAATTCTTTTATTAATAAGCTGAATGCATAGGAGAAATGCGAGTGACATACTAATAGTGATAATCACAAGTGTCCAGGCGAGTTGCATATTACTTGCGTCAATGGCCATGTAAATTGCAGTTGGGATTGTCTGTGTTTTACCAGGAATATTCCCGGCAAACATGAGTGTAGCACCAAACTCACCGAGCGCGCGGACAAAGCTCAAAATCATCCCGCTTAGTAAGGCAGGAAATGCGAGCGGAAGTGTAACGTGCAGAAAAACTTGATATTCACTTGCGCCAAGGTCACGAGCACTTTCTTCAATTTGTACATTTGCGATAGAAAATCCCGTTTTTGCTGATTGGTACATAAGCGGAAATGCAACAACTGTAGAAGCGATAATCGCAGCAGTAGATGTGAACATAATAGACTGCTGAAATAATGATTCGATCCACTTTCCGATCGGGCTGTTGTTTCCAAACATGATAATGAGAAAGAAGCCGATAACAGTTGGTGGAAGTACCATTGGTAATAAAAAAATGGTTTCTAATAGTACTTTATATCGCCATGAGGAGCGAGCTAATACTCGCCCGACAATCGTCCCTAAAATTGTAACGAGAATAGTGGCGCAAGCAGCTACTCTTAAAGATAGAAAGACAGGCGATATAATAGCATCAATGCTCATAGTAATTACGACAGGACTGTAAATCCATATTTCTTAAAGATAGATTGTGCATCTTTTGACTGCAAATACTCATAAACTGAAGTCGCCTCTTTCTTATGTTTAGATTCCTTTATAACACCTAAAGGATAGTGGATTGGCTCATGAGAAGTAGCTGCTGCTGTCTCACCAATCTTTACTTTATCTGAAATGAGAGCATCTGTTTTGTATACGATACCAGCATCGACATTCCCTGTTTCTACATATGTTAACACTTGGCGAACATCTTTTGTAAATACGACTTTATTTTGAACATCATTCCAAAGGTTTTCGTGTGTTAGAGAAGCCTTTGCATATTTTCCAGCAGGTACAGATTCAGGTGTACCAAGTGCAATTTTTTTGATTTTCTCATCTTTTAAATCTTGAAATTTTGTAAGAGAGCTATCTTTAGGGATGACTAGAACTAGTTCATTTCCAAGAAGATTTTTCCCCTCTTTTTCATTAATGAATCCTTTTTTTACAAGGGTTTGGAATTTATCTTCTGCTGCAGAGAAGAATAAATCAGCAGGTGCACCTTGTTCAATTTGTTGTTGAAGTGCTCCAGAAGCACCGAAGTTAAAAGAAAGTTTAATATTTGGTTCTTTTTCTTTATATTGTTTTTCAATTTCTTTTAATGCATCTTGTAAGCTTGCAGCAGCTGAGATAGTAAGTTCAACTGTTTTATCCTCTTTAGCAGCTGACTTTGTATTCTTTTCCCCACTTGTACAAGCAGCACTAAATATAAGAAGGAAAGAAAGTATAAGTGCCCCAATAGAACGTAATGTAAATTTATTCATAAAAAAATCCCCTTTCGTTTTGACACATCTAATTATAACTAATTACAACTAAATATAACTAGTTATAATTGAATATAATTTGAACGATGTAGTTGTTTTTTAATATAGGAGAAATATTCTTTTCTTTGTTACAATGAAGGAAGAAAGTGAGGAATCGTCTATGGATCATCATTCCTACACAACGGAAGAAGTAGCGAAGCGATTAAAAGTATCAAAATTAACTGTATACGACTTAATTAAAAAAGGAGAACTGCCTTCTTATAGAGTTGGTAGACAGATGCGCATTGATGCAGCAGATTTAGATCAATATATAAAACAAATGAAAACAGGAAAGGTACAAGTTACTCCTGTAAAAAACGATGGTAGTAGTATCTTGAACACGTGTATTATTAGTGGTCAAGAACTAACGTTAGATATGTTAGCTAAACGTATAGAAAACCGTTTGCCAAGTTCTAATGTTTTAAGGGCGTATCAAGGTAGCTTAACAAGTTTAGTGAAAATGTATCAAGGAGAAGGAAGTATCGTTAGTTTGCATTTGTTTGATGGTGAAACGGGTACATATAATGTTCCTTATGTAAAACGCATTTTAGTAGGACAGCCATGTATTATGATTAATTTATTGTCCAGAAATGTAGGGTTTTATGTCCAAAAAGGAAATCCGAAGAAAATAAAGACATGGGCCGACATATCCGGATCCACTATAAAGTTTGTAAATCGAGAAAAGGGTTCTGGTATTAGAGTGTTAGTGGATGAACAATTACGAATCCAAAAATTAAATAAAGCTGATATTAGTGGATATGAATGGGAAGAATCGAATCATCTGGGTGTTGCCACGCAAGTTGCAAATGGAAAAGCTGATGTAGGAGTAGGTTCAGAAAAGTTTTCGCAAATTGTAAATGTGGACTTTATTCCAATCATGAAAGAACAGTATGATTTAGTAATTTTGAAGAATAAAGAAAATGAAGAGCTGATTGAAGTCATGAAAGACATTCTGCAATCGGAAGAATTTCATAATGAATTAAATGCAATTGGCGGATATGATATTACGAAAACAGGTCAAATTATATATGAAACAAACTAAAAAGCTGCTTGTCTATAAGACGAGCAGCCTTTTCTATATAAAGGGGTTTGGGGAAACAAAGTGTTAAACAAGACCTTGAGCAAGTGTATAAATGAAAGCCGTAAGAAGAGTAGCTCCACTTGCAAGTCCGATAAAGTCTGATTTGTTGAAAGTAATGTTGTTCATTATAATCTCTCCTTATTTGTTTAATGTAGAAGCAACAGCTTTTGCATCGACAAGTGCGGATAGCACCATGCCCATTGTATTTAAAAATTTATTTGATTTCATATTGTTCATCATGCGTATCCGCTCCTTTTCGAATTGTTGTTGCCCTGCTTATGTCTTAATTATAGGAAATATGTCCACTTGCAACTATCGAATTAGCTTACGAAAGACTTACACTTTTGTAAGAAAAAAAGACATTCATGTAAGAATGTCTTTCACAGCATATTGATATGATGATGTTCTTCAATTGTTTTTAAAAAACTACGCATTGAATTCGTCATATAGCTATCTTTACGGCGTATGAAAACCGTTGAAATACTGCCGTATTTTTCAGGGATTGCATGACAATGTACCTTACCTGCTTTAGAAAGATGATGGACAGCAGACTGTGGTACGAGTGTAATTCCGAGGCCGAGTGCAACGCTGTTTAATATTGTCTCTAATATATTGAATTCCATAATTCTTTTTGGTAGCAAACCTTCGTCTTTCAGCCATCGTTCTAGTTTGGAACGGTATCCACATCCTTGGTTAAAAACGAGTAGAGGCGTTGTTGTAAATTCTTCTATATGAAAAGCTTTATTTTGTGTTACAAGCATTAATTTTTCTGTACTAACATCGTATTGTTCGATTAGTGGATGTTTAATAGGACCTGATATAAAGGCACCATCTAATTGATGATCAAGTACTTCTCTAATCAATTCTTCTGTTAGACCCGCTTGTAATGATAAATCGACATTCGGATAGCTTTTATAGTAAGAAGATAAAATGGTAGGTAATGTACTTACTGTTTCTACTGTACCGATTTTTAATATACCGGAGGGTGTTTCACTATCTAAAAATACTTGTTTTAGTTCGTCGACATCTTGCAAAATTTTATTAACATAAACGAGCATTTTTCTTCCTTCAGCTGTTAAAGTCATGCCTCGTTTATGGCGATAAAAGAGTGGGGTTTTTAATTCGTTTTCTAGTTGTTTAATACGTGCAGTTACATTTGATTGTACATAATTTAATTCCTTTGCTGCGTTACTTACACTACCCTGGTCGGCAACGCTTTTAAAGATTTGTAAGTCTCTTAATTCCATTTTGTAATCCCCCTTGATGTTAACTATCATTATAAATGATAGTTAACATCATTTTGAATCATTTTACGTGATATATTTTTTCTTTTACAATTCTCTTTGTGCAAATAGAAAGAAACGGGGGATTGCGGTGAGAAGAGGTCAAATGATAATAGGGGCTTTAGCTTGTTTAATTGCGAGTATGTCATGGGGAGCGATGTTTCCAGTTGCTGATCATGCGCTAGAATACATAGATCCATTTTATTTTTCGCTTATTCGCTATGGAGCGGTGGCGATCGTACTGATTGTATTGTTGTTAATGAAAGAAGGAAAACAGGCATTTCGTTTAGAGGGAAGAGGAAAGTTACTCGTCTTTTTTGGAACGATGGCATTTACAGTATATAATGTCCTCATATTTTTAGGGCAAATGTTAATGGGTAAGTCGGGTGTAATGGTAGCTTCCATTATGGAAGCACTTATGCCGATGATTTCTATTTGTATTTTATGGGGATATAAGCATATAAAACCGAAGAAGTATATGATAACGAGTATGGTTATTGCTTTTGTAGGAGCTGTGTTTGTTATTACAAAAGGTGACATGAGTTTCTTTGTAACATTGAAAGATAATATGTTCTCATTAGCATTTATATTTATTGGTGTTGTAGGCTGGGTTATTTATACGATGGGTGGTCAAACATGTAGTGATTGGTCAACATTACGTTATTCTACGTTGACGTGTGTATTCGGTACGACTGTTACAGGAATTATAACGGTAATTATTACGTCGCTTGGATATATTTCAGTTCCGAGTATGGGAACGATTTCTATTGTAAAATATGATTTGTTATTTATGATGACATTGCCAGGTATTGTAGCGCTACTTGCTTGGAACTACGGTGTGAAAATTTTATCATCCATTAATGGGATTTTATTTATTAATTTTGTACCAATTACGACTTTAGCTATTATGATGATGCAAGGGTATCAAATCACAATGTTTGATATTATAGGGACTGTACTTGTTATTGCAGCGCTTATTCGCAATAACGTTTGTCAGAGAAAAGAAGAAAATATAAATAAGAGAGTTTTACAAGAAGAGCAATTACGTCAAGCTGTTTAATAGGCAAATGGAGGATTTCACATGTTAGAAAGTTTATTGTTTTTCTTCGCCGTCGGAGTTGCCTGTGAGCTTGCAGCAATTAATCGAAATGGTCGTAAAAAGATAAAACAACAAGCTGAGCTGATACAGCTTTTAAAAGAATTGAAAGAAAGAAAAAATTAAAAAGACGACCGGGCATAGACGGTCGTCTTTTTCTATATAAAGGGGAAAGGGGACACAAAGTTATACAAGCGTAGCAGCGTAAATGAAAGCAGTAAGAAGAAGAGAGCCGCTAGCTAATCCTAAAAAATCTAATTTGTTAAAAGCAATGTTATTCATAATACATTCTCCTTACTTGTTTAATGTAGAAGCAACAGCTTTTGCATCGAAAAGAGCTGATAATACCATGCCCATTGTATTTAAGAAATTGTTCGTTTTCATTTTGTTCATCATATTGATCCACTCCTTTTCGAATAATTGTTGCCCTGTTTCTGACTTAATTGTATGAAATATAGTAAGAAGTAACTATCGAATTAGCTTACAAGAAAATTACACTTTTGTAAGAATTGAAATTTAACAATTCATCCTTAATTTTATTACCAACTCCTAAAACTTAGTGTTATAATTATTATAAGAATATGATTATACTTCGGATGTTTAGAAAGGAACGAAACAAATGTATAAACCAATTACATTTTTGTTGAAATATATATTTAAAACAGCTGGGAAAGTAGAAGTACAAGGAAGAGAAAAGCTACCAGAAGGTGGACCGTATGTTGTTGCGTGTACACATACAAGTTTTATGGATGTATTAATGTTAGCTACAGGGATGTATCCAACTCAAATTCATTACATGGCAAAAAAAGAGTTATTTGAAGGTAAATTCAAAAATTGGTTCTTTAAAAATGTAAATGCATTCCCTGTAGATCGTGCGAATCCGGGACCAAGTACACTTAAAATACCATCACGTTTATTAAAAGAAGGAAAGGTAGTAGGAATTTTTCCGAGTGGAACGAGATCAGCGGAAGATGTTTCATTAAAAGCGGGTGCTGTGACAATTGCGATGCGTTCTAATGTTCCGTTAGTACCAGCAGCTTATGTTGGTCCATCAAGTGTAAAAGAATTAATAAAGGGGAAAAAGGCACAATTGATTTTTGGAGATCCAATTCAAATTGAGGCTGGAGAACAAATAGATCGAAAAACCGCTATGAAAATGATGACAGATCAATTAAATGAGAAGTTTGAGGAGTTAAAAGAAGCTTTGCAATCAAATCAAAAATAAGAAAAGACGACCGGGCATAGACGGTCGTCTTTTCTATTACTATTTATAATAAAGGGGAAAGGGGACACGAAGTTATACAAGCGTAGCGGCGTAAATAAAAGCAGTAAGAAGAATCGAGCCGCTAGCTAGTCCTAAAAAATCTAATTTGTTAAAAGTGATGTTATTCATAATATATTCTCCTTACTTGTTTAATGTAGAAGCAACAGCTTTTGCATCAATAAGAGCGGAAAATACCATGCCCATTGTATTTAAGAAATTGTTTGTTTTCATTTTGTTCATCATATTAATCCGCTCCTTTTCGAATAGTTGTTACCCTGTTTCTGACTTAATTGTATGAAATGTTGCGGAAAGTCACTATCGAATTAGCTTACAGAAAAATTACACTTTTGTAAGAGAAACGAATGAAGGTGTAATGATAAGAAGATTTGACATATGTTCCTGAGATTCATTAAGTTAAAGGTAGAGGTGAGTGTATGGCTAATATTAAAGATATTGCAAAGATGGCGGGAGTTTCAGTTACGACTGTTTCGAGAGTGTTGAATGATCACCCATATGTAAGTGAAGAAAAAAGAAAAGCGGTTATAGAGATAGTTGAGAAATTGAATTACTCGCAAAACGCAAATGCTGTTCATTTATCAAAAGGAAAAACGAATATTGTTGGTGTGATTTTACCGTATATTAATCATCCGTGTTTTGATGCGATGGTGAGCGGAATGATGGAGACTGCGTTAGCGCATAATTACAGGGTGCTACTTTGCCAAACGAATTATAATAAAAAAGAAGAAATGAAAAGTTTACATATGTTAAAAACAAAACAATTGGATGGTCTTATTATTTGTTCACGTGCAAATGATTGGGAAACGATAGAACCGTATGCTTCTTGCGGCGCAATAATTGCTTGTGAAGACAATGATATTTCAAACATCTCAAGTGTATATACGAATCATTCAGCGGCCTTTCAATTAGGAATGGATTATTTGATTGAGAAAGGTTATAAAAAAATTGGTTATTGTACGGGAAGAAAATTAGGGCCGAGTAGTCAAAAGCGTTTTGATGTTTATAAACATCAATTGCAATCTATAGACGAAGAGGTTAATGAAGAATGGATTTTTACAGAATGTTTTACACTAGAAGATGGTGTGAAAGTAGCTCATAAGTTAAAAGAGATGCAGGATCTTCCTGAAGCATTAATAGTAGCAGGCGATGAGGTTGCGATTGGGGTTATGACAGAGGTTGAAAAATTAGGCATTCAAGTTCCTGAGGATTTAGCAATTATTGGCTTTGATAATCAACCTATCTCACAAGTGTTACAACTGACAACTATTGATCAAAATTTAAAGGAGATAGGGAAAACTGCTTTTGAAATGTTGCATAGAAAAGTGAATGACGAGAGTTCTGAACAAGAAAAGCTGGAAATTCCATACGAACTTGTGGAACGCTCTACAGTTTAATTTTAATCCGTTATGTGTATAATCGCATAACGGATTATTTTTTTGAAATATCTTTGACAGGAAACGCGTTTCATACTTTATAAAGGAGTTAAACCGGTTTGTAATAATCCATGGATTCTTTTCAAGTGTTAATGCAATGAATAGAATTTGGAGGAATATGCATGAATGAACTTTTATCGAGTATGAAAAAGTATGTAGATGATGATGAAAAGATTCTGGCTTTTGTGGTAGGGATATTTGAGAAGGATAATTTTATATTATCGTATCAACATGGGGTTTTTGTTGCCACTACTAGACGTCTCCTTTTTTACGGGAAATTTCCGTACTATTCTTCAACATTTAAAGAGTATTCATATTTGCATATAGATAGCATAGATTTTCATCCGTATTTTGAATTTACTTGTAATCATGAAACCATTCGCGCTAAGTATATTCAGAAAGGGAATGTGGAGCAATTTGTCCGTGCAGTTAGAGCAAATATGAATAATTAATCACCCCTCTGTTTAAACATAATATTTCAATTTTTAACAGGGAAAATGCGGAATAAAAACCACTTCTAAACCTCTAGGAGATAGTGATACAATGTCAAATGGGGGGAGGGTATGAACTATGGTTAATCAACGTATAAAGGAAATAACACTAATTACAATTGGTTCATTATTATTCGCAATTGGTATTAATTACTTTGCAATTCCAAACCGTTTATCGGAAGGTGGAATTATTGGTTTAACGGTTGTTACGTACTACTTATTTGATTGGTCACCAGGAATTGTGAACTTTGCTATAAATGCAATTTTACTAGCTGTTGGTTATAAATTTTTTGATAAGAAAACAATGATTTATACAATTTTAGGGATTGTAGAAACATCTTTGTTTTTATACGTTACAGAACATATTGAGTATCATGTAAATAGTGATACATTATTAGCAGCTTTATTTGCTGGTTTATTTGTGGGTATTGGATTAGGCTGTATGTTCAAAGCCGGAGGTACATCGGGAGGATCAGCAATCTTAGCTCAGTTAGCAAATCAATATTTAGGTTGGAGCGTAGGTAAAGGCGTACTAATTATTGATATTGTTGTAATTGCTGGTTCTGTATTTATAATAGGGCAAGAAAAGGCAATGTATACACTTGTAGCTGTGTTCATCGGAGCGAAGGTGATTGATTTCATTGTAGAAGGAATGGACACAAAAACGGCTGTTACGATTATTTCGAATCAACCAGACTTAATTCGTGAGGCTATTACGAAAAATATGACACGCGGTGTTACTGTATTAGAAGGGCGCGGCGGATATACTGGTAAAAATAAAGAAGTTTTATATGTTGTTATTAATAAACAAGAGCTTGTTAAGTTAAAACAAGTTATTAGTCGGGTAGATGAAGATGCTTTCGTTGTTATACATGATGTACGTGATGTGCTTGGCGGTGGCTTTAAAGCAAGCTAAAAGGTGAACGAGTAAATTCGTTCACCTTTTTTAATTCTTACAAAAATGTAAGTGTAATGTAATGAGATTCAATAGTAGATTTTATTCCCCCTTTTTAAAATGGATGTATATATATCCTGCAGAGGAGGAATGTTTATTATGAAGAAAAAAATGATCACTACTATAATAGCGATGATAGTGATAGTAGTAATGTTACTGCCTACGAAACTTGGACCGGTTATCGATAAATATAATCCACTGTATAAGACGAAAGAATACTATACGGTTGTGAATACAATTGGTCAGCATATTGGTGATGAGTGGTATGAATATGAATTTATTGCATTCGATGAACGTGGTAGAGAGCAGAAAATAAAGAAAACGGTTAAGCATATGTTAAAGAGAGATGAAGCATTAAAGGTTTTTGCAAAAGGACGTTACGGTGAATCGATTGAAGAAATTGAGGTTGCAAATATTCCTATAAATGCGAAGAGCAAACTTTTAACGATGAGATAGTAAAATATACCCCCAGCTATTTTTTGTCGAAAATAAAAATACTGGGTAAGGGTATTTTTTGAAATTAACAAAAAGCCTTAGTCCATATAGACTAAGGCTTTTTTATTATATAAAGGGGAAGGGGGTACATTGTAGTAGCATAGGTGAAAGGTATAAGAAGAGTAGCTACTAGCAATGTAATTTGGTTATGTGAGTGTTCTTCTTATTTGGCTTACTTTCTAACTTTATTGTACGAAATATAAGTAAGGGAAACTATCGAATTACATTACACATAACTTACAAACATGTAAGCCTTCTGTAATGTAATTCGATAGTCAAAAGATAGTAATTTTCATATAGTGTAACTAGAAAGTCTCAATATATTACTTTCTGTTTGTAATGAAGAATGAAAAACCAACTAATTTTTAATAATCCTCATCTGAATAAAGATGGGGATCTTTTTTAAAACCTTACAACATTGTAAGGTTTACGTAAGTTAATTCGATAGTAAATTTGTCATATTTTTTGCATAATAGATACAGATAGAAAAATAATTAGGGATCTAGTAAGAAGGGAGAAAAATGGGATGCGTAAAGAAGAAGTAGTGAAGTTACCAATTAAAGATTTCTGTAGCTACTTTACTGTTGCCGTAGTGTGTATTGGATTATTTGATATCATAACAAACTTAATTGTTAAATAATATAGATGCTAAAACAAGAAAGGAAGTCCTTTCTTGTTTTTTTTATGGGGGCATAAAGATGAAATGGATTGATAGTCATATACATGTTGATCAATATAAGGATGAAGAGAAGAGCAGATTACTGAAAGAGGTGGAAAATAGTAATGAAATAAAGGGGCTTATTGCGGTATCTATGAATTATCAATCTTGTAAGGAAACGTTATCTTTAGCGAAGAAGTATCCCTTTATATATCCAGTGATAGGGTTTCATCCAGAGCAACAGATTCATAAAGAAGAGTGTGAACAGATTTATCAACTTATTGAACAGAATGCAGAGGAAATTGTTGCGATTGGTGAAGTAGGTTTGCCCTATTATTTGAGAAAAGAAGATGAAAGAATTGCTGTAGATTCATACATAGCTGTATTGAAAAAATTTATAGAACTAGCTAGTAAGTATAATTTGCCGATTATATTACACGCAGTTTATGAAGATGCTGACATTGTATGTGATTTGCTAGAGAAATATAAAGTTTCACGTGCACACTTCCATTGGTTTAAAGGAAGCGATGAAACAATGAAACGGATGATGAGAAATGGTTATTATATTTCGATTACACCGGATGTTTTACATAAGGAGAAGATTAGAAAAATCGTTTCGTATTATCCGCTTGAATATATGATGGTAGAAACAGATGGTCCGTGGGAATTTCAAGAAGATGTTATAACGCACCCAAGAATGATTCGAGAGGTATTAAAGGAAATTAGTTCTATAAAAAACATATCCATTGATAAGGTCGCAGAAACAATATATGAAAATACAAGTCGATTTTATTTGAAAGGATAGGAGAATTATAGTTTTAATCATGTAACGGAAAAAGTAAAAGTTGAATTTATTTAGTAAAATGCCACGGTTTGATATAGGACAAAAAACCACCAAGCGTTCCGCTCGGTGGTTTTGTATTAGGATTCTAATTTTTTCGCACGTTTTAATAATAAAAGAAAGACAATGATAACGAACCCTAGTATAAGGAAGAAGCCATATTGTTTTATATAATCAATTATGTCATTCGCACTGGTTGGTTTTTCAACGTGAATGCCGTCTTTATTCGTCGTAATATGAATATCTTTCATTTTTACTTCATTCTTTTCCTTTTGTAAATCAATCCATTCTATATTTGGAATACTTTCTAGATCCTTTAACACTTCTTTTAATGGTTTCACACCTAAGTAAGGATGATAGAATGCTCCAATAATCCCATCGGATAATTTAGCAACAGATAAAGCATTTGCTTTCATTTTAGCAATAGCTTGTGGCTTATCTTCTTCAATAAAACCGACTGTTTCAGGCATTAATTTCATTCCGTGTAGAAATGATGGTGTACTTCTATATGCTGGAGAGTGCATGGATTTCCAAGTTGTATCACTTAATTGTAGTTGTCCTACATAAGTTGAAAAGTATCTTGATAATATTTCATACCCTTTTTGAGACATTGTGTAATGAGGTGCTTCAAATGCGACAGGATATAGTTTAGCATCTACAAGTTCTTGAATCCCTTTTTCGATATGATCTGTCGTATATTTTTCCTCAAACTCTTCCCCTGTTTTTACATATTGGTTATATGCCTCTATATTTGGAAAGTCATCTTTTGTCTTCGGTTTTTCATGTTTCGGTTGGCGAATTGGTTGATCTGTCTTTACGTCCCAAAATTCAAAACCTTCCCCAGTTTCACTATCATAAAATTGGTGAGTGTAACCATGCATAATAATCGCTGCGCCATCATCTTGCATAGAGCGTAAAAGATCGACTAGTTCGGGTTTATCTTTTAAATGTAGTGTTTTACCTGTATCCGGATCTGTATATACAGGAATAACAGTGATCATGTAAGGAATCTTCTTCTCTTTTAGTAATTCAGCAATTTCTTTCAATTGATTTATATCTGCTGCTGGGTGAACATCCTCAAGACGTAAATAAGCTAATTTTTTATTGGTTTCGGGTTTTTGCTGAAAATAAGAAAATAGGCTTTCGCCAATATAATAAGATATCCAATCAAAGAGGTTAGAAGTTGCTACATAATAAGAATTATTTTGCTGTACAATTAATGGATAAGTATTATTTCCTCTTAAAGCATGTGCGAGAATTGTTCCGTTTGTATCAAGTTGTTTAATTGATCTTTCTTCTTCTAATATATTCTTTAGTTTACGTGTTGGATATTCAATTGTATCAGAGTTTATATCTTCATTTTTAAGTGTGATAAATGAAAAACGAGTAGATAACTGTTCTATATTTTGACCTAAAACTAGTAATGGTCCTGGGAAGCCTTCTAGAAATTCCTTTGCTTCAGTAGAAAGTTCTTCTTGTTTTTCACCCATGTAAATAACATGTGTATACGAAGATTTATCAGTTATTTCAGCTAACTGTTTTATGTTTTTAATTGTTATATTATTAGTGAAATGCCCTACTTGTGTATTAAGTATTTGGATATCGCTTGTAATTTGATCATCGTTTGAACTGTATAAAATAAGGGTTTTTGGTTGTTCAGTTTTTTGTGCGGAAATAGGGACAGGAATTAATAGTAGTAAACTAAATAAGAGTAACAGCCGTTTTTTCATATTATTATTCTCCTAGTTTATATTTAGAATTCAATTTACAATTATATACAATAAATGCGTTATAGTCTATGAAAGTTACATTTTTGCACGTATTTACCAGCTTTTTTTTCACAAAATCGGTCTAAAGCATGATGATAATATGTATAGTTATTTGCTATGATAAAAGAGTAGTAGAATGTAGGTAATTGTAAAGGGAAGGCTGAAAGGGGACAAATTTCAGCGGAGAAAGAGGTAGAGGTAGTGAAGAAATTCTTTGTAGGATTTTTAGTTGTTCTTGGAGTATATTTATATTTCCAAGGAAAGTCTGAAGGAATGGATAAGCTAGTGAATGGAACAAGCTATGTTGATTCAGAAGAAGCAAAACAGATGAAACAAATCATTATAGAGGAAGCGAAGAAAGTAAATCTTCCGGAATGGATACCTCTTGCAATTGCCGAGCATGAAAGTCGATTAAATCCAAGAAGTGTTGGAGATAATGGAACTTCATTCGGATTGTTTCAACTACACCGCGGCGGCGGGCTTGCACCAGAACATTTAACTGATGATGAGCTGAAAGATCCACGTACAAATGCACAAATTGCAATGCCGCATTTGATGAAAGGATATAAGCGCGGGGTGCAAAAAGGTTTGACTGATTTTGCATTACTGAAATATATAGCGAATACATCTGGATGGCCAGGGAATTTAGGGCCAGAGTGGACGGATAATAACATGAAGTATAACATCGGATTAGAAGATGTGTACTATCGAAATAAAGGTGTAATAAAAGAGTAGGTTTTCGATACCTACTCTGTTTTTTTATGAATAATTTCATCCTTTTCTTTCGTAAAATACTGCATGAGTTGTATTTTCACCTCTTCTAGTTTTGTAGAAACTTGAGGTATTTTATATCCTACATACAGCGGTGAAACGACAAATCTAGGAACAACTTTACAAATGATTTTTCCATTTAAGTAATAGAAGAATAAGTTATAACTACTACATCCTTTATGGAAATCTGTCAGTATGTAACGTACAGTTTGCTGAATGTAATTTGCCATATCATCTATATATGAAATATTATCAATGATTATATTGAATTCAGTGAAGCCAATAATGGGACGCTCTGAAATATTAAGCTCAATGCGTTCGTTTTTTTGAACAATTACCCCTTGGAAATTTTCTTCTTCAATATTTTCAAGATAATCTACATATTTCATTCCGATAATTTGCATGTGTGCATGATGCAAACTTCCACCTGAAAATGGACCATGATTTTTGTATAAAATCACAGATGCGAACTCTTCTTTCTTCTGTAAGTGTAACCAATGTTGAATAGAAAATTGCATTAATTTCCGCATATGTTCTTCTGTATATGTTGCGATATGATTTTCGCAATTATCGGTTTCAATTAACACTGTTTGAAATGTATCTTGTAATGTAGGGAATTTATTTTTTAACCAAATAATAGAACCATCAGTTGCTAAAATATCCGTTAAATGTTCTTTATCGCAAAATGGACATGCAGCGCTTCTATTCCGAATACTTTCTGGTTTTTGTTTACCGATATCGTTTAAAAAATATAGTTGTTGTGTATCCATTTATATATGCCCCTTTAAAATATGTGTAAAAATCCCGCTTAATACATTCGGGAAAAGGAGAAGGAAATCCTCTAAAGGCAATATGGAAAAAATAAAAGACAAGATATCCTCATTACGATAGGGTACCTTGTCTTTTATTTTTTCTCTAATAGTGTGTATGGATAATATAGAACATTTTCAGTATTTTTCTTTTTTCTATTTTTTATTGTGTATAAAGTAATTGCTGTGCTTGCAATTATAATAATGGCTTTCTTCATATTCATATACCCCTTTTTATTGTTGGTTTAATTCTCGGCTAACTGCTTTTGCATCGACTAAAGCGTGTAAAATCATTTTCACCATGTTCATCATATTTCTTCACTCCTTTTTATAGTTCATTTAGTTCTTTTACAACTGCTTGTCCGTTCACTAATACCTCAAAGATTGCTTTTACGATTTCTTTCATCATGTTTGTTTCCTCCTTTTGTTTGTCTCTCTTGTTTACATCTTTATTGTATAGGGAGGCATCTTTTCGTACTATCGCTTTCCATTACGTGAACATAACAGTTTTGTAAGATTTGATGTCACTTATTGAAATGTTTAGTCTATCTTCATTATTTTCAGAAAAATGACTATTCAAACATGAAATTGGAAAGTATAATAAAGAAGTAAGTATTAAATTCCGTACGAAAGGGGTGAATGAGATGAAACGTTCTTTAGCTGCACGTGCCAAATTTTTAGATTTTATCTATTTTTGTCGTGCGATTTTTCATGATGTAGTTGTTAACGGGATACGTATGCCCTTTTTTAACAATTGCATAGTGACTATTGAACGATAGAAATCTCTTCACCCATTTTTAATAAACGTGTGAAAAGGGAGCTATTTGGCTTCCTTTTTCTATGCCGAAAACCATGGGGAATGTTTCTTTCTCATGGTTTTTTATATTGAAAGGAGTACGGAAAATGACTATTTGTAGTGTAAATAATGTAACGAAATCTTTTGGTGGAAACATCATATTTGAAAATATATCGCTTGAAATAAAGAATGGTGAACGTGTTGGGTTAGTTGGTCGTAACGGTAGTGGGAAGACAACAATCTTTGGGCTTCTAACGGGAATGGAGAGTTTGGATGCAGGAGCCATCCATATGAAGAAAGGTACACGTATTGGTCATGTCGCACAAATTCCGAAGTTTGATGAGGTCCTGACTGTATATGATGTATTGAGTTCCGCTTTTAAAGTAGAAAAGGAATTAGAAAAAGAAATGCATGCTCTAGAAAAAAATATGGCGGAGGAGCAGGAACAATCTTCTTTGCAAAAGCTAATGGAGAGATACGGAGTAATTCAAGAAAAGTTTGCGTTCCTTGGTGGTTATGAAATAGAAGCAAATATAATGAAGGTAGCAAATGGCTTACAAGTGACAGACTTATTTTCAAGAGTATTTACGGAATTAAGTGGAGGAGAACAGACGAAAGTAAGCCTTGCATATATGCTATTGCAGAAACCAGATTTACTTCTATTAGATGAGCCAACAAATCATTTAGATTTATTTGCAGTTGAATGGTTAGAGCAATTTTTAAAAGAATACACTGGAACAGTTATGGTTATTTCACATGATCGTTATTTCCTTGATGAAGTTGTAACGAAAATTTTTGATTTGGAAGATGGAGAGATTCACGTGTACCATACGAATTATTCTCAGTTCGTTGAGGAGAAGGAAGAAAGATTACTTCAAGAGTTTCAAGCTTATCAGGAGCAACAAAAGAAAATAAAGAAAATGAAAGAAGCAATTAAGCGTCTACGTGAATGGGCAAATCAAGCGAACCCTCCGAATGAAGGATTGCATAAAAGAGCGAGAAATATGGAACGTGCGTTAGAACGTATAGAGAAATTAAAGAGGCCAATCTTAGAACGAAAACAGATGGGTCTTCAGTTTGAAGGGCAAGAGAGAAGCGGGAAAGATGTTGTTGTAATGAAAGAAGTGAGCAAAGGTTTTGCTGGCCGACCTTTATTTGAACAAGCGAATTTACATGTGCGTTTTCAAGAGCGTGCGGCTATCGTTGGTCGTAATGGCACAGGAAAGACTACATTATTAAAACTACTATTAGAAGAAATAAATCCAGACGTTGGTGAAATTCGAATTGGTAGTAGTGTCAAAATTGGTTATTTATCACAGCATACGTATGGCAATTTGAAGAGTAATGTATTGGAAGCGTTTAGAGAGTATGTAGCTGTAACCGAAGGAGAAGCAAGACATATATTGGCTAAGTTTTTATTTTATGGTCCAGCAGTATTTAAGAAAGTAACGCAACTGAGCGGTGGAGAAAAAATGAGGTTAAGACTTGCGCAACTTATGTATCAAGACATCAATTTTCTAATTTTAGATGAGCCGACAAACCATCTTGATATTGAATCAAGGGAAGTTTTAGAGGAAGCCCTTGAGCAATATAATGGAACAATCCTAGCTGTTTCACATGATCGTTATTTTTTAAATAAGTTATTTGAAAAGACGTACTGGATTGATGAATGTAAATTATTTGAGTTTGCAGGAAACTATGCATGGGCTCGTCAAAAATGGGAAGAAAAGCTTGAGAAGCAAGTAATAAAGCAGAAACGCCAAGGGAGAAAGAGTGTTGAAATGGTTCCAGTAAAAGAGAAAAAGGCTAGGAATCTTGAAGAGATTGAAAATGAGTTAATGCATGTAGAAGAAGATATATATGCAATAGAATGTGAAATGGAACATGTAGCTGATGTTGAAAGACTTGAAAAATTATATGAGGAAAAAACGATGAAAGAGTTGTTACGAGCGAAGTTATATAGTGAGTTAGAGAATATTGTGGAGTAAAGAGTAGAAAGCCACTTCCTTTCAGTTTTGCTGGAGGAAGTGGCTTTTTCATAATGATATTTTGCTTTAAAGATTAAATGAAGCGATGTGTTTCACGTGAAACAGTAACTTAGATAAATCCGTGTTCCTCAATTTGCATAGCTTGTGAAGCATATGAAATGATAAGGTGAAAAATAAATGTCATTAGTGGCTTTTCAATAGGAGTAATCACAAAAACAAAGACTAATTATTTCCCGAGAGATAAAGTGAAACTTTAATCAGTGGGGGTTTTACTGTCCGGCAAATAGCGGGATAAATATGTGTAACAGAGACTAGTGATTGAAAACGAAAAGAGAGCAAAGTTACAGCTTTACGCGCTGAACTCTGCTTTCTTTTTGTGTGGCATCTTCTCTCGTTGAAATTATAATAGCGATCCCGAGCATGATAAAAAAAGCTAAAAAGAGGACGAACTTTGGGAAGAACGGGAATAGTAATAACGCCCCGACTATCATAATTGTTAATAATACGTAGTGCAGGACGTATTGGAATAGTTTGTCCATATTTTCGCCCCCTTTTTGGTAATTGGTTATTATTATTCTATGTTTCATGCTGAAGGAATAGAAGTAGATTTTTAAGTTTTTAATACGAATTATAGCTGAGTTTTCTTAAAGTATAAATGTAGAGGGATAATTTTGGAAAAATTCTCAAAATATTTATTTAGAAAGAATTGACAAAATATACTGAACGATATAAGCTAATAACCATAAAGTCTACCGGAAAGGTCGGAATAAGATTGTTACCCCTCAAAAACATCTATTTTTTTATGATTAAAACCGACTTTTCCGATTGGCTATAAATGTGCTGTGGGAGGCATACATAAGCTTATAAGTTCAAAGGGTATAACTATTAAACAGTTAGGGTGGGGACAATGAAGAAAAAAACAAAAAAATGGGCTGGTGTATTTTCAGTATTACTGAGTAGTTCGCTTGTGTTATCTGCTTGTGGGGGACAGGAGGATACGGCTTCTACAGAACCAGTAAAAAAGCAGGATTTAAAAGACTCTAAGATTGAATCAATTCCAGCTACAGATAAAAAGAAAAGTCCAGAGAAAGCAAATCAACGAAAAGATACTTTTATTACAGCCATTTCTAAGCCAGGGGGAGTTTTCCTTCCGTATTTCCAAGATAATGGTTGGGATGGAAATGTAACGTCTGTTATTTTTGCGTCATTAGTAACAACAGACAAACAAAGTAAACCTGTTCCGGACCTTGCAGAAAAATGGGATATTTCTGCTGACCAGTTAACATATACATTCCACTTACGTAAAAACTTAAAATTTAGTGACGGGTCGCCTTTAACAGCGGATGACGTAGCATTTACATTAACACTACTTCATGATAAAGCGTATGAAGGTGGATTGGATATTGCTCAGTATGCTGTTAAAGGTGGGAAAGAATATAAAGAAGGAAAAGCAACTTCTATTGAAGGAATCCAAGTTGTTGATCCACAGACAATTAAAATTACAACTGAAAAAGTTAATTCACAGGCGCTAACGAATTTAGGTGGCCCAGTGCTATCAAAAGCTTATTATGGAAAAGATTATAAACAAAATACAAGTTTAGACTATTTAAAAGCATTATATGGGCAACCAATTGCAGCGGGTCCATATAAATTTGAAAAATATGTTCCAGGTCAAGAAGTCCGCTTTGTTGCTAACGAAAATTATTATGCAGGTAAACCAAAAATCAAAAACTTTATTTACAAAATTACATCAGGTGATACTGGATTCCAATTATTCCAAACAGGTGAACTGGACTATAGTGGGTTTAGAGCGAACCCTGAAAATATAGACCAATTAAAAGGATTAGAGTTTGCAAATATTAATCTTGAATCATCAAGTGATATTGCTTATATCTATGTAAATAATAAGAAGTCGTATTTGAAAGATAAAAAGGTACGCCAAGCACTTACTTATGGATTAGACCGTAAGAAGTATGTGGATACAGCTTTACAAGGCTATGGCTCTGTCGCTAACGTACCAATTGCTCCAGTTTCATGGGCATATACAGAAGAAGGTATTAATAAATATCCGCACGACGTAGAAAAGGCTAAAAAATTATTGGATGAGGCTGGTTGGAAAGTAGGTTCTGACGGGGTTCGTGAAAAAGATGGTCAAAAATTAAAATTAACATACTACGCATCAAATACAGGTAAAACAAATGATATCTTTATTCCGATTGCAAAAGAAAGTTACAAAGAAATTGGTGTTGAATTAAATCCAGAGTTGATGGACTTTAATACGATGCTTTCAAAAGTAGGAAAAGGTGACTACGATTTAGCGGCAGTTTCAACACCAGGAATTAGTGATCCAAGTGAAGTTGTAAGTGAGTACTTATCAACTAATCCAAAAAGTGATACGGGTTATAATAATCCGAAAGTAGATGATTTGATTGTAAAAGGTATAGGAACGACAGATATTGAAAAACGTAAAGCGATTTATAAAGAGCTGTATAAAGAGTTAAGTGATGATCCACCAGTTATTTTATTAAACTATCGTAAACTACTTTATGCTCATAATGCACGTATAAAAGGAATTGATCCAGAAAAGTACGATAGCATTAGTTCCAATTTACCAGTGTTATCTATTGAACAATAAGGGTTGACCTAAATAATAGAAGACGTTTTTTCACACAGCAATGGAATGGTAGCTGTTTTGAAAAAATGTTCTTCTATTTTTAAGTAAATAGGATTGGGGAGACAAAAGGTGAAAACATATATCATTCGTAGGTTTCTACAAATGATTCCTACATTGTTTGGTACGTCTATTATTATCTTTTTCTTATTTGCACTCTTACCGGGTGATTATATCGATTCAAATCCAAAATTAACACCAGAGAGAGCTCAAGAATTAAGAGAGTTGTACGGTTTAAATAAACCGATTATTGAAAGGTATTTTCATTGGCTAGTGAATGCTTTGCATGGTGATTTTGGATTTTCTTTACAGTACCAAGAACCGGTAACTTCATTACTTAATAAATTCATTTGGAATACATTTATTGTTGCTGCTGCAGCTTTATTTTTCACTTGGATTATTGCTCTTATTATTGGGGTTATTTCTGCAACAAAGCAGCATTCTTGGTTTGATAGATTGGTAACAATCGGTGTCTTTGCAGCAATGTCATTTCCATCATTCTTTATCGGACTATTTTTAATTAAATTATTAGCAGTTGATTTAAAGTTATTGCCTATTGGTGGCATGATTGATATTGGGAGTAACTCAACAGGGATAGCATACATATTAGAAGTATTACGTCATATGATTCTACCTGTATTTATTTTAACGCTTCTTGGTGTAGGATCGTTAACACGCTATTTTAGAACCGGCATGTTGGATGTTATTAGGCAAGATTATATTCGTACTGCTCGTGCAAAAGGTTTAAAAGAAAGGACCGTTATTTATAAACATGCATTGAAAAATGCAATTTTGCCAGCAATTACATTACTCGCTTTTGAATTACCGGGTTTATTTTCAGGAGCTATTATTATTGAACAGATTTTTAATTGGCCAGGGATTGGGAGTATTCAATTAGAAGCATTAAACTTCCGTGATTATACGGTATTAATGGCCTTTACAATGTTTCTTTCTTGTTTAACAATTATGGCTAATTTCTTAGCTGATATTGTATATGCGTTTGTTGATCCAAGAATTCGATTGAAGTAAGGGGGGAAAGATATGGAGACTATTACACCCATAATAGAGAAAAAGAAAGAACGGAAAAAGAGAAATGAATCATCACCATGGCGCCAAGCGTATAAAAAAATCAAGAAAAATAAGATGGCACTGTGTGGCTTATACGTTTTAATATTTATGTTTTTATTTAGTTTTATCGGTCCAATCTTTTCACCGTATGCTGATGGGAAAGTACAAGTAACACAAATTAATAAACCACCCAGCCTGTCACATTGGCTTGGAACAGACCAGTTGGGACGGGATATTTTAACTAGACTTATGCAAGCAGGGCGTATTTCATTAACAATTGGTTTAGCGTCGATGCTACTATCCGTTATACTAGGTGCTCTATTAGGAGCCATTGCTGGTTTTTATCGAGGAGTTGTAGATCATTTAATTATGCGTGTTGCAGATGTCTTAATGTCCATTCCAGGATTACCGCTACTTATTATAATGGGAGCAATTTTATCAGAATGGAAATTACCATCGGAGTACCGTTTATATGTTGTAATGATTATTTTAAGTTTAGTAGGATGGCCAGGACTTGCCCGTCTTGTGAGAGGACAAATTTTAACATTGCGGGAGCAAGCCTTTATGCAAGCGGCAGATGTATTAGGATTAAAAGATTCTCGAAAAATCATTCATCATCTAATTCCTAACGTCTTTCCGTTACTTATTGTTGTAGCAACTTTGGGTGTGGCTGGATCTATTTTAAGTGAGTCCGCGCTAAGCTACTTAGGTCTCGGCGTCGTCCCACCTACACCATCATGGGGGAACATGATTAGCGCAGCTAACTCATTAATTGATTTCCAAAAGCGTCCGTGGTTATGGATTCCGCCTGGTTTTGCAATCTTTATAACAGTTGTATCAATTAATTTACTTGGTGATGCACTTCGTGATGCGTTAGATCCAAAGATGAGACGGTAGGTGAGAAGGTATGAGTAGAGCGGTAGTAGAGCTAAAAGACTTACAAACACACTTTCAAACGGAGGAAGGGACAGTGAAGGCTGTAAACCATGTTAGCTTTGCTGTTCGAGAAGGTGAAACGGTTTGTGTAGTAGGAGAATCAGGTTGCGGGAAGAGTGTAACGGCTTTATCTATTATGGGGCTTATTGCTGAATCTGGCAGTGTAGTGGGTGGAGATATTTTATATGAAGGAAAAAGTCTTTTAGGAATGAAAGAGAAAGAACTTCGTAGTTTACGAGGCAATGATATTGCAATGATTTTCCAAGAACCGATGACATCGCTAAATCCCGTCTTCACTGTAGGTGAGCAAATTGTAGAAACGCTAAGGGAGCATGAATTACTTAGTAAAAATGAAGCGTATAAGAAAGCAATTGAGTTAATTCGTAAAGTTGGCATAGCCCGTGCTGATGAAATTGTCCATTCTTATCCGCATGAACTGAGCGGCGGGATGTTACAACGTATTATGATTGCTGTTGCGCTTAGTTGTAATCCTAAGTTATTAATTGCAGATGAACCAACAACAGCTCTTGATGTTACGATTCAAGCTCAAATATTAGATTTACTAAGACAAGTGAAAGAAGAATTTAAAACGTCGATCTTATTAATTACACATGATTTAGGTGTCGTAGCAGAAATGGCTGATTACGTTGTCGTTATGTATGGCGGGAAAGTTATTGAAGAAGCTCCGGTATTAGAGATATTCCAAAATCCAAAACATCCTTATACGAAAGGATTATTGAAATCAAAACCAGTAATGGGAAAACGAATAGATAAACTATATTCTATTCCAGGGCAAGTTCCAAATTTAGTTGGTTTAGGTGAGTTTTGTTACTTTAGTGGGCGTTGTGAGCATTGTATGGAAATATGTGAAAAAGAAGCCCCAAATCTAAATATAAATGATGAAAATCATAAAGTAGCTTGCTGGTTATATGAGGAGCGTGCGGAGCAATGAGTGAACCATTATTAGAGGTGAAAAACCTAAAGACATATTTTCCAATTAAAGGTGGCATATTTAGTAGAACGATCGGACATGTAAAAGCAGTTGATGGAGTAAGTTTTACTATTAATAAAGGCGAAGTGTTTGGTCTCGTTGGCGAATCAGGGAGCGGAAAAACAACGATAGGAAAAACAATTTTACGTCTCATTCAAAAAACGGAGGGGGAAGTGAAGTTTAAAGGGAAAGATGTTCATTCTTTATCGAAGGATGAATTGAGAAAACATCGCCCTAATATGCAGCTCGTTTTTCAAGATCCATTTAGCTCATTAAATCCGAGAATGAGAATTGGAGAAGCGCTTGGAGAGCCGATGTTGGCCCACGGATTAGCGACGAAAGAAAATGTTCGTGAAAAGGTAATTGAAGTATTGGAGTTATGTGGCTTAGCTCCTTATCATATTGACCGGTATCCCCATGAGTTTTCTGGTGGACAACGTCAGCGTATCGTAATCGCAAGGGCTATGGTGTTAAATCCAGAATTCATTGTAGCTGATGAACCTGTGGCGGCACTAGATGTATCTATCCAAGCACAAATTATTAATTTATTTAGTGAGTTACAGGAGAAAAAGGGATTATCTTATTTATTCATTTCACATGATTTGAGTGTAGTAGAACATTTATGTACGAAAATCGGAATTATGTATTTAGGTACGATTGTGGAGACGGCGCCGCGTGATGAGTTATTTACCAATCCGCTACATCCGTATACAAAAGCATTGTTATCAGCCGTTCCAATACCAGATCCAACAGTGAAGCGAGAGCGAATTATACTAGAAGGGGATATTCCAAGTCCAGCAAATCCACCTTCGGGTTGTCGTTTTCATACACGTTGCCCGTTTGCAACAGATGTTTGTAAAAAAACAATACCAGAATTTCGTAATGTTGGTGATGATCATTTTGTTTCTTGTCATCATGTATAAAAAAAGGACTCTTTCAAATGGAAAGAGTCCTTTTTTTTATTTACTAGATGAAGTTTGTTTCAATACAAATTGCTCGATTGCGTGAGCAACACCATGTTCATTGTTTGTTAATGTTACAACATCACATAGTTTTTTTACATCTTCTTCAGCGTTGCCCATTGCAACAGATAAGCCTGCTACTTCTAACATTGGTACATCATTAAAATTATCACCAATAGCAACTGTATCTTCAATAGGAATATTAAAATGAGCTGCCATCTGCTGTAGCCCGTTTCCTTTATGTCCATTCTTATCCATAATTTCTAAGTTAGTAGGAGCTGATGCTGTAACCATAATATCAGCGTCTTCTTGTAACACGCTTAATAGCTGTGCGCGATGCGCTGCATTAAATGTTGAAATGAAGAATTTAGATATTTCTAGTTCTTGGTTATTTACAACATCTTCTATTTTTTTGAAATCAGTAATTAAGTTCGATTTCTTTTGCTTTTCTGTAATTCGTTCAAGTTCCTCTAATGTAACATCAAGCGCCTGCTTATTTTCTTCGAACGCTTGCATCACTTGATCTTGCCATGTATATGGAGAATAAACTCCTTTATTTGTATATAACTTATATGGGAAACTTTCAGATTCTAGTAATTTTGCAAGTTTGTACACTTTGTCGTTTTGTATACAACGCGAGTTAATTACTTTTCCATCCACATAAACAATAGCCCCATTGCTTGCTCCGACTGGAAGAGATAATTTATATTCTTCCAATAGCTTTAAAGCATCCTCTTTCGCACGACCAGAACAAATCATTACAATATGACCAGCTTCTTGTGCAGTTTGGATTGCTTGTAGGTTTTCTTTGGAGATTTCAAGATTAGATGATAGTAGTGTACCATCCATATCTAATGCGATTAATTTCAAAATGACCACCTCTTTGTTTTTATTATACATAGTTATATAGAGGAAACATATAAACTTATCTTGGAAAGACGGTATTTTATCTCATATTAAAAGTAAGTAAAGATTAGATAGGTTTAGTGTCACTAAATAAACTGTTTGTAACAAAAATAGAGAGGAGTATGACTATATTTCACTTTATGACTGTAATATTACACGAATGTTACAAACATGAACTTAGTGAAAAGTGCATTAAATAAAGGTTTTTGGGGATTATTATAAAAAAACGTAAAAAAAGTGTAATAAATTTCACGTTATTATATTGCAACGTAACAATAGTTATGTTACATTAATGTTACAAACGTTACGTTATCAAATTTAATGTAACGTTAACATAAAAACTATGAAATAAACATTTCTTAGAAATTACATATAGATAACTTATGAAAAGGGAGGATAAATGATATGAAAGAGCAAGTATTACAAGTAACAAAAGGTGACTTCGTAGGATCAGCAAGTGGAGCGGTAGTATTAACAGCATTAATCGTATTTCTATCAAGCGTATTAGTATAATAGAAACTTTGTAACAAAAGAAAAAGAAGGGAGAATGAAAGATATGAAAGAGCAAGTATTACAAGTAACAAAAGGTGACTTCGTAGGATCAGCAAGTGGAGCGGTAGTATTAACAGCATTAATCGTATTTCTATCAAGCGTATTAGTATAATAGAAACTTTGTAACAAAAGAAAGAGAAGGGAGAATGAAAGATATGAAAGAGCAAGTATTACAAGTAACAAAAGGTGACTTTGTAGGATCGGCAAGTGGAGCAGTAGTATTAACAGCATTAATCGTATTTCTATCAAGCGTATTAGTATAATAGAAACTTTGTAACAAAAGAAAAAGAAGGGAGAATGAAAGATATGAAAGAGCAAGTATTACAAGTAACAAAAGGTGACTTCGTAGGATCAGCAAGTGGAGCGGTAGTATTAACAGCATTAATCGTATTTCTATCAAGTGTATTAGTATAATAGAAACTTTGTAACAAAAGAAAAAGAAGGGAGAATGAGGGATATGAACAGTGAACAAGTGTTTCAAGTAACAAAAACAGATTTATTAGGATCCTTAGGTGGAGCGGTAATATTAACATCATTTATTCTATTCCTTGCAAGTGTATTAGTATGATATATATAAATACAATCATTCAAAAAAAATAAAGACTCTAACGTATTAGTAAGTAGTTAATATGTTGGAGTCTTTTTTATATTCTTCTTATATACCCTCAAGTATTAAAGTTACCTCATTATCCAGCATTTATGGCTAATTAGACGCTGCGTTTGAAATTTGATTCAACGAATAATCAAAAATCCACTGAATAAAATCCCGCTTTATTTCAAAGAGAAAAAAGTCGAATTTTATATGTAAGAAAAAAAGAGGAATTTGACAGAAAAGATAGAAAATTTTAAAGGTCAGAATTTGTTAGCTTGCTAACTAATTTCTATTTATTTATGTTGGAAGCGTTTTCGGTTGGTTTTAAGTATGGACCATTTAATCTATTTACAGGGGGATGAAGATATTATGAAACAAAAATCTATGGATACGCTAGCTGCACAAATGGAGGATTTTTTTCCAGTACGTGATGTAGATCATTTGGAATTTTACGTAGGGAATGCAAAGCAATCGAGTTATTATCTTGCGAGAGCGTTCGGATTCAAAATTGTGGCTTACTCTGGATTAGAAACTGGAAACCGTGAAAAGGTATCTTATGTTCTTGTGCAAAAAAATATGCGTTTCGTTGTGTCTGGAGCTTTAAGTAGTGAAAATCGTATTGCAGAGTTTGTAAAGACTCATGGTGATGGCGTGAAGGATGTGGCACTACTTGTTGATGATGTTGATAAAGCATACTCAGAAGCAGTGAAACGTGGTGCTGTCGCAATTGCTCCACCAGAGGAATTAACAGATGAGGACGGTACATTGAAAAAAGCAGTTATTGGTACGTATGGTGATACAATTCATACGCTTGTAGAGCGTAAAAATTATAAAGGGGCATTTATGCCAGGATTCCAAAAGGTAGAGTTTAATATTCCATTTGAAGAGTCTGGTTTAATTGCTGTCGATCATGTAGTTGGTAATGTTGAAAAAATGGAAGAGTGGGTTAGTTATTACGAGAATGTCATGGGCTTTAAACAAATGATTCATTTTGATGATGACGATATTAGTACAGAGTATTCGGCGTTAATGTCGAAAGTTATGACGAATGGAAGCCGTATTAAGTTTCCGATTAACGAACCAGCAGACGGAAAGAGAAAGTCACAAATTCAAGAGTATCTAGAATTCTATAATGGAGCTGGTGTACAGCATCTTGCTTTATTAACAAGTGATATTGTTAAAACGGTTGAAGCGCTTCGTGCAAATGGGGTGGAGTTTTTAGATACACCTGATACTTATTATGATGAGTTAACTGCACGAGTTGGAAAAATCGATGAAGAAATTGATAAGCTAAAAGAATTAAAGATCTTAGTAGATCGTGATGATGAAGGTTACTTACTACAAATCTTTACGAAACCAATTGTAGATCGCCCGACTTTATTTATTGAAATCATTCAACGTAAAGGTTCTCGTGGATTTGGTGAAGGAAACTTTAAAGCGTTATTCGAATCAATTGAAAGAGAACAAGAGCGTCGCGGAAACTTATAAGATTTATATCCACCAGCAAAAGTCCCTTTGCTGGTGGAAATTTCATTTTTATAAGGAGGAATCAGGATGAAATTTGTTACATTTCGTCTTCCTTCAAAAGAAATACGGGCTGGATGGCTTGAAGGTGACAAAGTAATAGATATGAATCTTGCTAGTGAAGGGAAAATCCCTTCTTCTATGATGGCTTTTTTAGAAAAAGCTGATGAGTATGTAGAAGTAGTGCGGAATATTAAGAATCCAAATAAGGGTATATATGCTTTAGAAGAAGTACAATTGACAGCTGCTCTTCCTAATCCGAGTAGTATTCGAGATTTTTACGCATTTGAACAACATGTAAAAACAGCTCGTGGACGAAGAGGACTAGATGTTGTGCCTGAATGGTATGATATTCCGGTTTTTTATTTTACTAATCATCGTGCTGTAATTGGTTCCGGTGATTTTGTAATTGGTCCGAAAAAGTCTAAAAAGCTTGATTATGAGCTGGAGATTGCTTGCGTAATAGGAAAAGAAGGGCGAAATATTTCTCGTGAGCGAGCAGAGGAATATATTTTTGGTTATTGTATTATGAACGACTGGAGTGCGAGAGACTTACAAGCAACAGAAATGAAAGTAGGTCTCGGTCCGGCGAAAGGAAAGGACTTTGCAACTTCGTTAGGAGCACATCTTGTTACGAAAGAGGAATTAGATGTTTATCGTAATGGTGATCGATATGATTTAGAAATGACTGCTCATGTAAACGGAAAACTATTATCAAAGGGAAACTTCCAAGATATTTACTATACATTTGCTGAAATGATTGAACGTGCTTCAGAGGACGTTACGTTATATCCAGGAGATGTGATTGGTTCTGGGACAGTAGGAACAGGATGTATTTTAGAACTTGGTACAGAAGAGTGGCTACAAGATGGAGATGTTGTAGAGCTGTCGATTACTGGTTTAGGTACACTACGTAATACGATCAAAAAAGAAAAGGAAGCGGGTGATGGGCATGTTTTATCGTCACATGGGAGAACTACCTCATAAACGACATGTACAATTTCGTAAAAAAGATGGATCGCTTTATCGTGAACAGGTAATGGGAACAAAAGGATTTTCTGGTACGCAGTCTATTTTGTATCATCACTATATGCCAACAGAAGTAGGTCATTCTGCATTATCGCATTCTTGTCAGTTGCAGTATGAAGAGGATGTTGCTCTTTCTCATCGCCACTTCCGAACGAAAGAAAATAAAAAAAGTGGTGATGCAATAAGTGGACGGAATTTCATACTTGGAAATGAAGATTTGTTAATTGGAGTAGTGAGCCCAACAGAAAAAATGGATTATTTCTATCGTAATGGTGATGGCGACGAAATGTTATTTGTTCATTATGGAACAGGGAAAATTGAAACGATGTTTGGAACGATTCACTATAGAAAAGGCGACTATGTAACGATCCCAATTGGAACGATTTATCGTGTTATTCCAGATGAAGGAGAGACTAAGTTTCTTGTTGTAGAGGCGAATAGCCAAATTACAACACCGCGTCGTTATCGAAATGAATATGGACAATTGTTAGAGCATAGTCCGTTTTGTGAAAGAGATCTTCGTGGTCCAGAAAAATTAGAGACCTATGATGAAAAAGGCGAGTTTGTCGTAATGACAAAATCAAGAGGATATATGCATAAACATGTTTTAGGACACCACCCGTTAGATGTTGTTGGATGGGATGGCTATTTGTATCCGTGGGTATTTAATGTAGAGGATTTTGAACCAATTACAGGGCGCATTCATCAACCACCGCCAGTACATCAAACATTTGAAGGGCATAATTTTGTTATTTGCTCTTTCGTACCACGTTTATACGATTATCATCCAGAGTCAATTCCGGCACCATATTATCATAGTAATGTTAATAGTGATGAAGTTCTTTATTATGTAGAAGGAAACTTTATGAGTCGCAAAGGTGTGGAAGAAGGTTCTATTACACTTCATCCGAGCGGGATTCCTCATGGGCCGCATCCGGGGAAAACAGAGGCAAGTATAGGGAAGAAAGAGACGCTTGAATTAGCTGTTATGATAGACACATTCCGTCCGCTTCGTATTGTAAAACAAGCACATGAAACAGAAGATGAAAAGTATATGTATAGCTGGATTGAACAAGGTTCATATACTGTGAAATAAGTAAAAAAAGGCATGCTCTCAATAAGGGAGCATGCTTTTTTGTGGAATCGACATGTATAATAATACCAAAAAGAGTTGTCGAAAGATATATAGAAAGAATGATAAGGATGGTGCATATTCAGAAGAATTTCTACTTGTTTCGACAAAAGTATTGACTGGGAAAAGCGTAATGAGTAAAATAAAAAAGCGAATTAAAAATTTTCAGAAAATTTAAAACTTGGAGGAGTGAAAGATGAAGCAAATTTTTCAAAAGAAGCCAATTGCAAAGTTAATGCAAGAAAGTAAGCAAAAAACGTTAGCAAGAACATTGGGCGCGCTAGATTTAACTATGCTTGGAATCGGTGCAATCGTTGGAACAGGTATTTTTGTTCTAACGGGTGTTGTGGCAGCGAAACATTCTGGGCCAGCTATTATATTATCATTTGCGATTGCCGCGCTAGCTTGTGCCTTTGCTGCATTTTGTTATGCTGAATTTGCTTCTTCAGTTCCTGTCTCGGGCAGTGTGTATACGTATACATACGCGACGATGGGGGAAGTATTCGCATTTTTAATTGGCTGGGACTTAATGCTTGAATATTTACTTGCTACATCTGCTGTAGCAAACGGTTGGTCTGCATATTTTCAATCTTTATTAAAGGGGTTTGGAATTCATATTCCGACTATTCTCTCCTCGGCTCCTGGTACAGGTAAGGGTGGAATAATCGATTTACCTGCAGTTCTAATTATTTTAGTGATGACAGTTCTTTTATCTAGGGGTGTTCGTGAAAGTGCACGAGTAAATAACATTATGGTATTTATTAAAATAGCAGTTGTTCTTATTTTTATCTTTGCTGGTTTTAATTATGTGAAACCTGAAAACTGGACGCCTTTTATGCCATTTGGTTTAGATGGTGTAATGGCTGGAGCGGCCACAGTATTCTTCGCATTTATAGGATTTGATGCAGTTTCAACAGCGGCAGAAGAAGTGAAACGTCCGCAACGTGATTTACCAATTGGTATTATTGCATCGTTATTAATTTGTACAGTTCTTTATATCGTTGTTTCGCTTATTTTGACAGGAATTGTTCCATACGGACAGCTAAATATATCAGATCCAGTTGCTTTTGCACTTCAATTTATTGGACAAGATGGATTAGCGGGGGTAATTTCAGTAGGAGCAATTACAGGGATTACAACAGTAATGCTAGTTATGATGTATGGGCAAGTTCGTGTTTCTTATGCGATGAGCCGAGATGGTTTATTACCGAAGCGTCTTGCTAAAGTTCATCCGAAATTTAAAACGCCATTTTTAAATACATGGACAACGGGAATTATTGCGGCACTGATTTCAGGATTAATAGATTTAAATGTTTTAGCACATCTTGTAAACATGGGGACATTGTCAGCATTTGCACTCGTAGCTGTTGCGGTAATTGTAATGAGAAGAACTCATCCAGACTTACCAAGGGCATTTAAGGCTCCGCTTGTACCATTTTTACCAGCATTAACAGTGATTTTCTGTTTATACTTAATGCTTCAATTATCGGGGACAGCATGGATTAGTTTTGGGATATGGATGGTTATTGGTATAGCGGTTTACTTCTTATATAGCCGAAAACATAGTGCTTTAAACAATAGTAAAAAAGAAGAAGATGTTGCGAATTTATAAGCGAAAAAATCCATTCTAATTCTGTTAGAATGGATTTTTTTATTTGAAAATTTACATTTTTCTGAACTTATTATAAGATAATTGTTGGCTAACTAAAGGGGGGAAATGATGAAAAATACGTGGCGTGAGTTAAGGGAGATGGACCGTAACGTATGGATTCGATTTATTGGAGAGACGTTAAATGGAATTGCAATGATGATGTTAATGCCTTTTTTTGCATTATATTTAAAAGATAAGGTAGATTCGTTGTTGGAAGTTGGGGTTATTATGGCGCTTTCTCCAATTGCTGCAAGCTTTGGATCACTTATAGGAGGAAGAATTGCTGACATATATGGAAGAAAACCGATTATGATATTTTCTATGGCAAGTAATGCATTATTAATGCTCGGTTTTCTATTTATAGAAGGATTTATTCCATATGCAATTTTATCTATTTTTTTAGGATTGAGTAATTCTTTATTTCATCCAGCTGCATCAGCTATGGTCGCAGATGTAACGGCACCAGAAAAAAGAACAGAGGCATATGGTTTATTACGAATGGGACACAATATAGGTGCTGCGATTGGTCCGATAATGGGAGCATCAGTAGTTGTGTTGTCAAAGAATCTTGTGTTTATTATTGCCTCTTCTACAATGCTATTTTATGCGTTACTTGTATTACTTCTTATTCAAGAGACGATGCCAAAGAGGACAGATAAGGAAGAACATAAAGAAAAGGAATCTGGGGCAGTTTGGAAAATTGTAATGCGAGATAAGGCATTAATGATTTACTTATTAGCAGGTATTATCATTTCGATGGGGTTTTCTCAAACAGAAGGCATGTTGCCACTACATTTTGATAACGAAATGAAGCGTATTTTTGGAACGAATAATCCATATCCATATTTAATGGCGTTAAACGGACTATTAGTTGTTTTATTCCAATTTCAAATTTCAAAATGGGCTACGGATAAACCAGTCGGGAAGACGATGTTATATGGTGCATGTTTGTTCGGGATTGGATTATTTTTTATAGGGTGGTTACCGAAGTGGTTTGGAGAGTTTAATACAAATGCTACAGTTATTTTAATAACACTACTGTTCGTTTATGCTATATATACGTTAGGTGAGATGATTATGTCGCCTGTACAGATGACATTTGTAGCAAACTTGGCACCTGAGCATTTGAGAGGGACTTATATGGGCGCTGCAAGTTTGCAGTGGATTACAGGAAGCGCATTTGGTCCACTTTTGGGAGGCTTTTTATTAGATCGATTACTTGGCCACTTTCTATTTACAATTTTAGCTGTAGGATGTGTAGTTGCAGGTATTGTATATATTTCTTTAGATCGCCTTGTTGAGCAAAGGCAAAAAGATACACTAACCAAACAATCTTCTTAGTAAATAGGTGACATACACAAAAAAGGGGATTTCTACATATTTTAGGTACATAACTAGATTAGATTGCCATTTTATTTTGTGTAGCTATAAAGAAAATGAAATAAAAAACCAATAAGTGATGTTATTTAATTATTTATGGAAGTTACATTTTATTTCAAATAGGAACTACCTATTTTTATAAAAAGTGCTAAAATAGAAAAATGAAAACAATTGGTTAGGGTGATTTCATTGACGAAAATTAAATTAGGTTTATTATATGGTGGAAAATCAGCTGAGCATCAAGTTTCGCTACAGACGGCTCTTGCTGCTATTAAAGCGTTAAATCAAGATAAATTCGAGATTCATCCAATTTATATTACAGAACAAGGTCAATGGGTACGCGGTGAGCGTATTGAAGGCGAAGTAACAGATGTTGAAGCTTTAAAAATGAGCGGTGCAGAAAATGCGATTTCTCCATTATCATTAAGTACAGAAATCATTCCATCTGCAGCTTCTGAGGAAAACGCTATTGACGTTATTTTCCCATTACTACATGGACCAAACGGTGAAGATGGAACGGTTCAAGGATTATTAGAATTGATGAATATTCCTTATGTAGGAAATGGTGTTCTAGCATCATCTGCTGGTATGGATAAAGTTGTTATGAAAAACATCTTTGCAGAGGCTGGTTTAAAACAAGCAAAATATGCGTCTTTCATCCGCAGTGCATGGGAAAAAAATCGTGAGGAAGCTTATTCTAAAGTAGAAGATAAGTTAGGATATCCTTGCTTCGTAAAACCAGCAAACCTTGGTTCAAGTGTTGGTATTAATAAGTGTAAAAATCGTGAAGAACTTGAGAATGCATTTGTAGAGGCATTCCAATTTGATCGCAAAATTATTGTAGAAGAAAATATTGTAGGTCGTGAAGTAGAAGTTGGTGTACTAGGTAATGATGAGCCGAAATGTTCAGTTGTAGGTGAAATCGTTCCGAAAAAGGACTTCTATGATTATAAGTCGAAATATATCGATGGTGATACGGCGTTAATTATTCCAGCTGAAATGACAGAAGAAGAATCTGATGTAATTAAGCGTGATGCAATTATTGCGTTCCAATCATTAGATGGTGCAGGCTTAACGCGAGCTGATTTCTTCTTAACGAAAGACGGAGAAGTGTATATTAACGAAGTAAACACTATGCCAGGATTTACACCGTTTAGTATGTTCCCTCTATTATGGCAACATACTGGGTTACCGTATCCAGAGTTAATCGAAGAGCTAATTCGTTTAGCGATTGAACGTCACGAAGAAAAACAAAAAATTAAATATACAATCTAACAAAAAAGGAGGAAGCACTATTCGTAGGAATAGTGCTTCCTCTATGTAAGGAGCGTTTCTATATGATAAAGCGAATGTTAAAGCAAGTAGAACAGATGGTAAATGGTACTGGATTAGCAGAGCAATATGAGGGAACTATTATTCAAGGCGTGTCTATTGATACGAGAAAAATTGAAAAAGGAAACTTATATGTTCCGATTCAAGGGGAGCGTTTCGATGGACATGCTTTTGTAGATAAAGCAGTTGAAAATGGAGCTGTAGCTACATTGTGGATGAAAGATGTAGCAAATCCACCCGAGAATCTTCCGGTTATTTTTGTAGAAGATACGCTATCTGCACTGCAAATGTTAGCGAAAAATTATCGCGATCAATTGGATGTTAAAGTTGTTGGTGTGACAGGTAGTAACGGTAAAACATCCACGAAAGATATTGTGACAAGTGTTCTCGCGACTAAGTTCAAAGTTCAAAAAACAGAAGGGAATTTCAATAACCATATTGGGTTACCTCTCACTATTTTAAACTTAGAAGAAAATACAGAAGTAGCTGTATTAGAAATGGGTATGTCAAGCCGAGGAGAGATTGAATTTTTATCTAAGTTAGCTCGTCCTAATGCAGCTATCATTACGAATATTGGTGAGGCACATTTAATGGATTTAGGATCTCGTGAGGCAATTGCTGAAGCGAAATTAGAAATTGTTACAGGGTTACAAGAAGGTGGCGTGTTCGTATATAATGGAGATGAGCCGCTATTAACGAATCGTGTTCCTGAAATGAATTTAGCGGCAGAAACAGTTACGTTTGGTGATGCAAGAGCCAACGATTACTATCCAACGACTGTAACATTACAGGCAACGGGGACACATTTTAAAATGAATAGAGATGAAAATATTTCATTCTACCTACCGGTGTTAGGAAAACATAATGTGTACAATACACTTGCTTCAATGGCAATTGCGACACATTTTGGTGTGACGTGGGAAGAAATGAAACAAGGTTTAGTAACACTTCAAATGACGGGCATGCGTATGGAGATTGTAAAAACGGATAGTGGATTAACAATTATCAACGATGCTTATAATGCAAGTCCGACGGCTATGGAGGCAGCATTCCATTTAATGAACGGTTTAGATGGATTTACTAAAAAAATCGTTGTGCTCGGTGATATGTTAGAACTTGGAAATCAAGAAGTGCAGTTCCATTATGAGGTAGGTAAATTGATCGATCCAGCAAAAATCTCACATGTATTCACATACGGTAGATTAGGAGCTCAAATTGCTGAAGGAGCGAAAATTAATTTCCCTAATGAACGTGTAAAGGCGTATGATAATAAAGAAGAGTTAGTAAGAGATTTACAAGCAGTAGTCGATGCGAAAGATGTTGTATTAATAAAAGCATCTCGCGGTATGAAATTAGAAGAAGTAATTACGATGTTGAAATAATTGGTGTATATAAATAGGGATGATAGTCACGAAAATAGAAGAAACTTATAATAAGCGCTTACAGTAAATGATAAAAAAATAAAAGTAAAGAAAAAGGCCCTGAATATAAAATAAGGTAACAGTTGGGTTTGCTTTTTACACATACAAAACTTATAATTGATAAAGTGTAATAACGTTTAGAAGTATTTTCGTGAAGAATATACGCCCGGTTATATACGTGAGCATTCAGGAAAAGGGCTTTTCCGCAAATTCGGAAAACGCCTTTTTTTAAATGATAAGTATAGGATAGAAAAGGAGAAGTAACATTGACAACATTTCGAGAATTAGGATTAAGTGAGTCTTTACTGCAATCGGTTGAAAGTATGGGCTTTGAAGAGGCTACGCCGATTCAAGCTGAAACAATTCCACATGCATTGCAAGGTAAGGATATTATTGGGCAAGCGCAAACAGGTACAGGGAAAACAGCAGCATTCGGATTACCACTATTAGATAAAGTGGATACAAATAAAGAAGCAGTTCAAGGTATTGTTATCGCGCCAACGCGTGAATTAGCAATTCAAGTTGGAGAAGAGCTATACAAAATTGGTAAACATAAACGTGTTCGTATTCTACCAATTTATGGTGGTCAAGATATTAACCGCCAAATTCGTGCTCTAAAAAAACACCCACACATTATTGTTGGTACGCCGGGTCGTATTTTAGATCATATTAACCGTAAAACACTTCGCTTACAAAACGTAGAGACTGTTGTTCTTGATGAAGCGGATGAAATGTTAAACATGGGCTTCATTGAAGATATTGAAGCGATTTTAACAGATGTGCCAGAAACACATCAAACATTATTATTCTCAGCGACAATGCCAGATCCAATCCGTCGTATTGCTGAGCGTTTCATGACTGAGCCTCAACACATTAAAGTAAAAGCAAAAGAAGTAACAATGCCAAACATTCAGCAGTTCTATTTAGAAGTGCAAGAAAAGAAAAAGTTTGACGTGTTAACACGCTTACTAGATATTCAATCTCCAGAGCTTGCGATCGTATTCGGTCGTACAAAGCGTCGTGTTGATGAATTATCAGAAGCATTAAACTTACGTGGTTATGCAGCAGAAGGTATTCATGGTGACTTAACACAGGCGAAACGTATGTCTGTATTACGTAAATTTAAAGAAGGTGCTATTGAAGTTCTTGTTGCAACAGACGTTGCTGCACGTGGTCTTGATATTTCAGGCGTAACACACGTATACAACTTCGATATCCCACAAGATCCAGAATCATACGTTCACCGTATTGGTCGTACTGGCCGTGCAGGTAAAAAAGGTATTGCAATGTTATTTGTAACACCACGTGAATCAGGACAATTAAAAAATATCGAGCGTACAACAAAACGTAAAGTTGATCGTATGGAAGCACCGACACTTGACGAGGCATTAGAAGGTCAACAACGTTTAATCGCTGAAAAACTTCAAAGCACAATCCAAAATGAGAACTTATCATACTACAAGCGTATTGCAGAAGAAATGTTAGAAGAGAATGACTCTGTAACAGTAGTAGCTGCTGCTTTAAAAATGATGACTAAAGAGCCGGATACAACTCCGATCGCTTTAACATCAGAACCACCAGTTGTTTCAAGAGGTGGCGGTTCTAAGAAACGTGGCGGTAACGGAGGCGGATACCGTGATGGTAACCGTAATCGTAGTCGTGATGGACGCGGCGGTGGCGATGGTCGTAACCGTGATGGACGTAATCGTGACGGAAACCGTGATCGCAATCGTGATGGAAACCGTGATCGTAATCGTGATGGTGGTAGTCGTGGTCGTAGAGGTGAAGGTCAAGGTCGCCCAGGATCTTCAAATGGACGCGGCGAAAGAAAACATCATAGCCGTCCACAAGCTTAATAAAAAAGAGAATGCCCTTTGCTGGCATTCTCTTTTTTTATTTCTGTAATTGTGCATACTACATAGTAGTTATGATAGAAAAGGGGCTGTTATATGCTTGTAAGGCTTGGTTACGTTGCGATGAGTGTGCATTTGAAGAATGCATCCCCATCTCAAACGATGACGTACGCACAGTTTCAGAAAATAGATGATCGTGATGCTGCAATTCGTAAACTTGAAAGAATTGCTAATTCCAATTTGGAAAATTGTTTACGTTTATTAAAGCATAATAAGGGACATGACATATCTTTCTTTCGGCTTAGTTCTAAGCTCATTCCTTTAGCGAATCATGAGGAATTGCTAGAGTGGAACTATATTCGTCCTTTAAAAGAAAAATTGAAAGAATTAGGTGAATATGCAATTCATATGAATATGCGAATTGATTTCCATCCAGATCATTTTGTTGTACTAAATTCACCTGAGGAGAGTGTTTTTAAACAATCTGTAAAGACACTGCAGATGCACAAAAAATTATTAAAAGGCATGGGGATTGAACATAAGCAACGATGTGTACTGCATGTTGGAGGAGGGTATAAAGATAAAGAACTTGCATTAGAGCGTTTTATAGAGAATTGGTCTAATGTCCCAAGGGGTATTCAAGAAATGATTATATTAGAAAATGATGATACAACTTTTACGTTAGAGGAAACATTATATTTAGGAGAAAAATTAGATATTCCCGTCGTGTTTGATTTGCATCACCATATGATGAATAATGAGCAAGAAGATTGGTATGAAGATTGGGCACGTGTTGTTCATACGTGGGAAACATCTTTGTTGCCGGTTAAAATGCATATTTCTAGCCCTAGAGAGGGAAAAGATCCAAGAGCTCATGCAGATTATATTAATGTAGACGCATTTTTATCTTTTTTAAGAAGGATAAAGGGAAGTGTTCCGCAAATTGATTGTATGATTGAGGCGAAGATGAAGGATGAGTCTTTATTTCAATTAATGAGGGATTTAAGCGAACAGGTAGATGTAGAAATTATCGATGGTGCAAGCTTTTATATTAAATAAGCTTTGCACCATCGTTTTTTTTTGTTAAAAAAGGAGTTAAAATGCCGCCGGTTATTAAACCTGTTAAATGACTGATCGGATTGGCGGAAGGATTAAAGAAAGTAAATAGCAGTAATAGAAGTATCATAATTGAGAAAATGGCAATTTCTTTTGGTTTTGAAGAGCGGTATCGATTGTACAATAAAAATAATTGTGCGCCTAATAGTCCGAAGATACCACCTGATGCACCTGCGTGAATATATTCAGGAGGCATAATAATATAAGAAGAAATATTTCCAGAAATTCCAGAAAGAAAAAATAGAATAAAAAAAGAAAAGTGTCCGAGTTGCTTTTCAATAGAAGAACCAAGTGCAAACAAAAAAATACTATTAGAAAGAAAATGTTGTAAGTCTACGTGTACCAGAAGGGAAGTTATGACACGCCACCATTCTCCTTTAGCGATATATTCATTAGAGGCTGCCAGTGGGAAGAGGAAAAAGTCGCCTAATATCATCATGACTAAGTGAATAAAAAGTAAGGTGAGAATAGTCGGTTGTAAAGAAATCTGAGTAGATCTTATTAGCATACGGTTACTATCACCCCTTTTGCATCAGAAAGATTCTCTGTTATTCTTATCAATATGAAAGAAGAAAGTTAAATAGAAGAAGGGGATTTTGAAATGATTATAGGGATTGGAATCGATATTATTGAATTAAATCGTATTGAAAAAATGCTAGATGGAAAGCTTAAATTTATGGAACGTATTTTAACAGAAAATGAACGTAATGTTGCTATGGAGCTGAAAGGAAGTCGTCTTACAGAGTTTGTAGCTGGAAGGTTTGCAGCGAAAGAGGCGTATTCAAAAGCTGTAGGTACTGGTATCGGGAAAGAAGTGAGCTTTTTAGATATTGAAGTGAAAAATGATGAAAGAGGTAAGCCGATTCTGATTACAAGTACAGAGTATGTTGTTCATTTATCGATTAGTCATAGTAAGGAATTTGCTGTTGCTCAAGTTGTTTTAGAAAGCTCGTCACGCTAGTCTGCATATTTTATATCTTTGTCTCATATATTTGAGGTAGCGATAAGGAAGGTACATCTTCCATTCATTTATAGGGGCAAAGGGGCTGAAGTGATGAAAAGGCGTCTGTTTTTAGTTCTTGTCGGTTTGTTGACCGTTTTTGTGTTGGCGGGTTGTGTGGAAAAGAAACAAGATGATGTCGTGAGAGATTTAGAAGCGAAAGTAAAAGGGATGAAAAGTTATCAAGCTGAAGCGAAATTATCTATTAAAACAGGAAATGAGCCTCAGGAGTATAATGTAGAGATTTGGCATAAGGAACCGTCTTTTTATCGTGTGAATTTAAAGAATGCAAAAAAAGATCAGAGCCAAATCATTTTAAGAAATGAAGAAGGTGTATTTGTATTAACGCCAGCACTTAATAAGAGCTTCCGTTTTCAAAGTGATTGGCCGCAAAATAGCAGCCAGGCTTATTTATATGAATCACTTGTAAGAGATATTTTGCAGGATAAGAAAAACCTTACTTTCGAGAAAACAGATAAGTATTATATTTTTAAAACAAAAACAAACTATCAACATCAAAATATGTTGCCGAAACAAGAGATTACGCTGAAGAAAAGCGATTTGACTCCAGTTTCAGTGAAGTTAATGGATAATGATCAAAATGTTCTTGTGAAAGTAGATTTCTCTAAGGTGAAATTCGATGCGAAATTTGATAAAGGTGCATTTGATACGAAACAAAATATGTCTAGAGCGCAGGTAGATGTTCAAACAACAGCGAAAGAAGACAAACCGTTTGCTATTTTGTATCCACTTGATACACCGCAAGGTATGACTTTGCAAGATGAAAAAGAGTTGAAGACAGACAGTGGCAAGCGTGCGATACTCACATACACTGGAAATAAGAAATCCTTTACTTTAATACAAGAAAAGGCAAAAGTTGCAGAGGCTTCATCAGCGGTAAGTGTAAGTGGAGAACCAGTTGATCTTGGGTTTACGATTGGTGCATTGACGAAAGACTCTGTAACGTGGTCGCATAACGGAGTAGAATATATGCTCGTGTCTAAAGGTTTAGAGCCGAAGGAGCTACTAATGGTTGCTCGTTCAGTTACAGCGAAGCAGGTGAAGTAAACTTCTTAGACGTGGTGATATATGTGCACCACGTCTTTTCTTAGTTTGAAGGTGGATTTCATAAAAGAAGCATATAAAAGAATAAGCTTCGCATATCGTGTATAAGGAAGTGTATTTATGGAAGAAGCACCATTTTACCGTGACACTTGGGTAGAAGTGGATTTAGATGCCATTTATAACAACGTTACGCATATTAAAGAGTTCATCCCAAGTAATGTAGAGATTTTTGCTGTAGTTAAAGCAAATGCATATGGGCACGATTATGTACCGGTGGCTAAAACGGCATTAGAAGCGGGTGCAACAAGGTTAGCAGTTGCTTTTTTAGATGAAGCTTTAGTGCTTCGGAGGGCTGGTATTACTGTGCCGATTTTAGTGTTAGGTCCCTCGCCGCCGCGTGATGTAAATGTAGCTGCTGAAAATGATGTAGCGCTAACTGTTTTTCAAAAAGAATGGGTGGACGAAGCAATTAAACTTTGGGATGGTTCATCTGTAATGAAATTCCATATTAACTTTGATAGTGGTATGGGGAGAATTGGAATACGTGAAAGAAAAGAACTGAAAGCATTTTTAAAGAGTTTAGAAGGTGCACCGTTTTTAGAGTTAGAAGGAGTATACACGCATTTTGCAACGGCAGATGAGGTTGAGACTTCATATTTTGATAAGCAATATAACACGTTCTTAGAGCAGTTAAGTTGGTTGAAAGAATTCGGAGTGGATCCTAAGTTTGTCCATACAGCTAATAGTGCTGCCACGTTACGTTTTCAAGGGATTACATTTAATGCAGTGCGAATTGGGATTGCAATGTATGGATTATCTCCTTCTGTAGAAATACGTCCTTTTTTACCATTTGAATTAGAACCGGCGCTATCACTGCATACGAAAGTAGCTCATATTAAACAGGTGATTAAAGGTGATGGAATTAGTTATAATGTCACTTACCGAACGAAAACTGAAGAATGGATCGCGACTGTAGCGATTGGTTATGCAGATGGATGGCTTAGAAGATTACAAGGATTTGAAGTGCTTATAAATGGTAAAAGGGTACCGATTGTAGGGCGAGTAACAATGGATCAGTTCATGATTCATCTTCCTTGTGAAGTGCCACTTGGTACGAAAGTTACGCTTATTGGAAGGCAGGGGGATGAGTATATTAGCGCTACAGAGGTTGCGGAATATTCAGGGACTATTAATTATGAAATTATTGCAACGATCAGTTTCCGTGTGCCAAGAATATTTATACGGAATGGTAAGGTTGTAGAGATAATTAATTACTTGAACAATATATAGAAGGTAGTATGATTGCTTCTTGTCATTGGAGTGACTGTTCATTGCTGGATAATAAGCTCTTTTTGATGAGAAGCTTTTTACTTATAATCATTTTTTATATAAGTTACACGTAAGTTTTGAAGAGGAGTTCTATTGTTTTTAGTTAGTTATGAGATAAAAAATTTAAGAAGATGAATGTTTTGTTTGTGAATTGGAAAACATAAGCAAGGAATAAGGAAGTCTTTGCAACAGGCTCCATACAATGGTATTATTACAATAGGTGTCATATATATATTTGGGTGTGTAGTTGACGGTGGAGGTGTATTTTTGTGTCCGAATCAAGTGTAACTACTGAAATCGTGGTTCGGTTGCCAAAGCAAATGGTAACGGAATTGGACGGAATTGGAAAACAAGAGAATAAGAATCGCCATGAACTAATTTGCCAGGCAACACAATTGTTATTGCGTCAACATAAGACGAAGAAACGCTACCAACATGAATCAATGCGACGTGGGTATATTGAAATGGGAAAAATTAATCTTGGTATTGCATCTGAAGCTTTCTTAGCGGAGTATGAAGCAGCTCATACAGTAGAACGCTTAGTTAGCGGGGGGTAATATTTTGATTGTAAAACGCGGCGACGTGTATTTTGCAGACCTTTCCCCAGTTGTTGGTTCTGAGCAAGGAGGCGTTCGTCCGGTTCTTGTCATTCAAAATGACATCGGAAATCGTTTTAGTCCAACGGTGATTGTAGCGGCTATTACTGCACAGATTCAAAAAGCGAAATTACCCACTCATGTGGAAATTGATGCGAAAAAGTATGGTTTTGAGAGAGATTCTGTTATTTTACTTGAGCAGATTCGAACAATCGATAAGCAACGCTTAACGGACAAAATCACTCATTTAGATGAAGTGATGATGAGTCGTGTAGATGAAGCGTTACAAATTAGTTTAGGACTAATAGATTTTTAAATCGGCAGTTTAAGTTGCTCTCTTTGAAGGGCAACTTTTTTTTATTATAGAGGAGGTTACGGTTGTATATGGAAATGGTAGATAATCGACAAGCGTTAATGAAAATGTTAGTGAAAGAATTAGGCTTTAGCGAAAAGCAAGTTCGTCATGTTATTCAATTAACAGAAGAAGGTAACACAGTTCCATTTATTGCTCGTTACCGAAAAGAATGGACAGGCTCTTTAGATGAGGTGCAAATTCGTGCGATTTTAGAGAGATGGCAATATATGATGCAACTTGAAGATAGGAAGGAAGAAGTTATTCGTCTTATTGATGAGAAGGGAAAACTGACAGGAGAGCTAAGACAGCAAATTGTTAAAGCTACAAAGTTGCAGGAAGTAGAAGATTTATATCGTCCATATAAAGAGAAAAGAAGAACGAAAGCAACGATTGCAAAAGAAAAAGGGTTAGAACCGTTAGCTGAATGGTTATTGTTATATAAGAAAGAAGAACCGGCTAAAAAGGCAGTGGAATTTATTAATGCAGAGAAAGAAGTGCAATCTGCAGAAGAAGCTTTACAAGGTGCACAAGATATTATTGCAGAAATGATTTCAGATGAAGCTGCGTATCGTAGTTGGATTCGAAATGTTACTTTTAGAAAAGGTATTATGTCTTCGTCTGTAAAAGGTGAAGAAAAAGATGAAAAGAATATATATGAAATGTATTACAGTTATGAAGAACCATTGCAAAAAGTAGTACCGCATCGTGTATTAGCAATGAATCGCGGTGAGAAAGAAGATATATTGAGAGTTTCTGTTGTCCCACCAGTAGATGAGATATTAAATTTCTTATATAAGAAAGTAATTCGTGATAACGATTCTAAAAGTGCGCATTATGTACAATTAGCGATTGAAGATGGTTATAAACGATTAATTCAATCTTCAATTGAAAGAGAAATTCGTAAAGAATTAACAGAAACAGCTGAAGAACAAGCGATACATATTTTCTCTGAGAACTTACGTAACTTATTATTACAACCTCCGATGAAAGGGAAAGTCGTGCTAGCGGTAGATCCGGCATATAGAACTGGTTGTAAATTGTCTGTAGTAGATGATACGGGGAAAGTACTACATATTGATGTTATTTATCCGCATCCGCCTGTTCGTAAATATGATGATGCAAAAATGAAAGTTCTTTCTATTATAGATAAATATCAAGTTGAAATGATTGCAATTGGTAATGGGACAGCATCTAGAGAAACAGAAGAATTTATAGTAGATGTATTACAAAGTGTGAAACAGGACGTCTTTTATATTATTGTAAATGAAGCGGGTGCTAGTGTATATTCAGCTTCTGATTTAGCCCGTGAGGAATTCCCAAATTTACAAGTTGAAGAGAGAAGTGCCGTTTCTATTGGAAGACGTCTGCAAGATCCACTTGCTGAACTTGTGAAAATTGATCCTAAATCAGTTGGGGTTGGACAATACCAACATGATGTATCTCAAAAGAGATTGAATGAGTCATTAACATTTGTAGTAGAGACAGCTGTTAACCAAGTTGGGGTTAATGTAAATACGGCTTCGGTTGCATTGTTACAATATGTTTCAGGTTTATCGAAAACTGTTGCGAAAAATATTGTGGCAAAGAGAGAAGAGGATGGGAAATTCACAAAGCGCACGGAACTAAAGAAAATCCCACGTTTAGGTGCAAAGACGTACGAACAATGTATAGGTTTCTTGCGTATATTAGAAGGAGCGAATCCATTAGATCGAACAGGTATTCATCCCGAACAATATAAAAATGTTGAATTGTTATTGAAGAGTTTAGGGTTATCGATAGATGACGTAGGACAACCGCAATTACAAAAGAGATTGGAAGAAGTGGAGATTTCTAAGTTGTCTCAAGAAACGGGAGTTGGGGAGCCGACGTTAGTTGATATTATAGATGCGCTCATTAGCCCGGAACGAGATATGAGGGATGAGTTGCCTAAACCACTTCTGAAAAAAGGAATTTTGAAATTAGAAGATTTAAAACGTGGTATGGAACTAGAAGGAACAGTGCGTAACGTTGTTGATTTTGGTGCTTTTGTTGATGTAGGCGTAAAGCAAGATGGTTTAGTGCATATTTCTAAGCTTAGTAAACAGTTTGTAAAGCATCCGTTAGATGTTGTATCAGTAGGACAAATTGTAAAAGTATGGGTAGATGATATTGATACAAAAAAGGGACGCGTTGCACTATCTATGTTGCCGATTGAATAGTAAGAGAAGAGAGCAGATGAAACTGCTCTTTTTTTATAGAATAAAAAGTGTAATGGATTATGAGTTTTGATGTATTTTGCTATAATAAAACCAGCATTCATTTAGCAATTTAATTTGATACCGGTTTTTTTCGAAATATGCACGTTGCATCTGTTTTTTTAGCCACGTAGGCATAGGAATCCCTCCTTGTTTAATCCTACTCTCAAAAATCTAAAGTGCTATTGATGAGAGGTTGGTGAGTGGATTTCTATTCATGTTGTGTTTTTAGAAACCACGCGTCTTGAATGAGGATGGGTATATGTACTATTTAATATATGTATAAGAAGCGTGAAAAGTGTAAAAATATTTTTTTGTTTAGGAGGAATGAGAATGGACGAGGAAGAAATTCAACGGCTAGTGGAAGAAGTATCGCTACAATACTTCGGAATGCCATTTTTACATAAAGCAACGTTCAATAGTAGGCTGCGTACAACTGGTGGGCGTTATCTGTTGAAGAGTCACAATGTTGAACTGAATTATCGATATTACGAAATGTATGGTAAGGAGGAGTTAATCG
>NZ_CP012099.1:247500-262500 GCF_001182785.1 Bacillus thuringiensis
GACACAGGTAGGCGAGGAGAGAATCCTAAGGTGTGCGAGAGAACTCTGGTTAAGGAACTCGGCAAAATGACCCCGTAACTTCGGGAGAAGGGGTGCTTTCTTAACGGAAAGCCGCAGTGAATAGGCCCAAGCGACTGTTTAGCAAAAACACAGCTCTCTGCGAAGCCGTAAGGCGAAGTATAGGGGGTGACACCTGCCCGGTGCTGGAAGGTTAAGGAGAGGGGTTAGCGTAAGCGAAGCTCTGAACTGAAGCCCCAGTAAACGGCGGCCGTAACTATAACGGTCCTAAGGTAGCGAAATTCCTTGTCGGGTAAGTTCCGACCCGCACGAAAGGTGTAACGATTTGGGCACTGTCTCAACCAGAGACTCGGTGAAATTATAGTACCTGTGAAGATGCAGGTTACCCGCGACAGGACGGAAAGACCCCGTGGAGCTTTACTGTAGCCTGATATTGAATTTTGGTACAGTTTGTACAGGATAGGCGGGAGCCATTGAAACCGGAGCGCTAGCTTCGGTGGAGGCGCTGGTGGGATACCGCCCTGACTGTATTGAAATTCTAACCTACGGGTCTTATCGACCCGGGAGACAGTGTCAGGTGGGCAGTTTGACTGGGGCGGTCGCCTCCTAAAGTGTAACGGAGGCGCCCAAAGGTTCCCTCAGAATGGTTGGAAATCATTCGTAGAGTGCAAAGGCATAAGGGAGCTTGACTGCGAGACCTACAAGTCGAGCAGGGACGAAAGTCGGGCTTAGTGATCCGGTGGTTCCGCATGGAAGGGCCATCGCTCAACGGATAAAAGCTACCCCGGGGATAACAGGCTTATCTCCCCCAAGAGTCCACATCGACGGGGAGGTTTGGCACCTCGATGTCGGCTCATCGCATCCTGGGGCTGTAGTCGGTCCCAAGGGTTGGGCTGTTCGCCCATTAAAGCGGTACGCGAGCTGGGTTCAGAACGTCGTGAGACAGTTCGGTCCCTATCCGTCGTGGGCGTAGGAAATTTGAGAGGAGCTGTCCTTAGTACGAGAGGACCGGGATGGACGCACCGCTGGTGTACCAGTTGTTCTGCCAAGGGCATAGCTGGGTAGCTATGTGCGGAAGGGATAAGTGCTGAAAGCATCTAAGCATGAAGCCCCCCTCAAGATGAGATTTCCCATAGCGTAAGCTAGTAAGATCCCTGAAAGATGATCAGGTTGATAGGTTCGAGGTGGAAGCATGGTGACATGTGGAGCTGACGAATACTAATAGATCGAGGACTTAACCATATAATATGTAGCAATGTTATCTAGTTTTGAAGGAATATGCCTTCATAGTTTGGTGATGATGGCAGAGAGGTCACACCCGTTCCCATACCGAACACGGAAGTTAAGCTCTCTAGCGCCGATGGTAGTTGGGACCTTGTCCCTGTGAGAGTAGGACGTCGCCAAGCTATTTATATCATCGCGGGGTGGAGCAGTACGGTAGCTCGTCGGGCTCATAACCCGAAGGTCGCAGGTTCAAATCCTGTCCCCGCAACCAAATGGTCCCGTGGTGTAGTGGTTAACATGCCTGCCTGTCACGCAGGAGATCGCCGGTTCGACCCCGGTCGGGACCGCCATTTTATATAAAGAAAAGAACGAAACAAGTTGTTTCGTATTTTTTTATTTGTTTTAACAAAAAACTAATAAAGACAGTCAAACTATCCTTAGGACAACTCCTAAGGACTTTTTTATATATTCAAAACCTGTATAATAAAGAGCAGAGAACATTGTCAGTAAAGTAGGTGAAGTCTGTGAGAAAATATGAAGTAACAACAAAATCTTCTGAGGAAACACAAAGATTATCAGAAAAACTAGGTGAACTCGTAGAAGCACAAGATGTAATTATTTTAGAAGGAGATCTTGGAGCTGGTAAGACGACTTTTACAAAGGGACTAGCAAAAGGTCTTGGAGTGAAAAGAGTTGTAAATAGTCCTACCTTTAATATTATTAAAGAATATAAAGGAAGATTACCGCTATATCATATGGACGTGTATCGCTTAGCAGAAAGCGAAGAGGACTTAGGCTTTGATGAGTATTTCTACGGTGAAGGAATTACGGTAGTGGAATGGGCTCATTTAATAGAAGCATATTTACCGAATGAAAAGTTACAAATTAGTTTATTCCATGCGGGAGATGACACAAGAAAAATTATACTCGAGCCAATTGGAGATCGCTATATTAGATTATGTGAGGAGCTATTACAAGATGAAAGTACTAGCAATTGATACTTCAAATTACGTAATGGGTGTATCCCTTATTGAGGAAGGAAACGTGATTGGGGAAATCATTACAAATTTGACGAAAAACCATTCTGTACGTCTTATGCCAGCTGTAGAGCAACTGTTAAAAGAATGTGGTGTAAAACCGAAGGAATTAACTAAAATCGTAGTAGCTGCTGGACCTGGATCATATACAGGTGTTCGCATAGGCGTGACAGCGGCAAAAACATTAGCTTGGTCACTTCAAATACCAATTGTAGGTGTATCAAGTTTAGAGGTAGTAGCTGCAAACGGTGCTAACTTTAATGGGTTAATTTGTCCTTTATTTGATGGAAGACGTGGGCAAATTTATACTGGATTATATACATATGAAGGAGAGCAGTTAACTTCAATAGAAGAAGACCGAATTATTCTTATTGTGGACTGGTTGCAAATGTTAAAAGATAAAGGACAGCCTGTTTTATTTATCGGTAATGATGTTAAATTGCATAAAGAAACAATTATAGAACATTTAGGTGATCAAGCTGTATTCGCTCCTTTTACTAAAAATAATCCAAGACCAAGTGAGCTAGCATTCTTAGGATTACAAAAAGAAGAACAAGATGTGCATACGTTTGTTCCAAGCTATCTTCGTTTAGCTGAAGCTGAAACAAAGTGGTTGGAAAGTCAAAACAAGTAGGGGCCTTGCAGAAGATGGATATGATATTTAGAAAGATGGAACTTGATGATATTGCTCAAATTGTAGCTATTGAAGAAGTATCTTTTTCAACTCCTTGGACTGCAGATGCCTTTCACCGTGAAATAACGATGAATGAACATGCACATTATATTGTGTTAGAAAAAGATGGTCGTGTAATCGGATATTGTGGATTGTGGATAATTATTGATGAATCACATATAACAAATATAGCTATTTTGCCAGAATACCGAGGTCAAAAATTAGGAGATGCCTTATTGAAAGCAGTTATTTCAGAAGCGAAAGAACTAGGAGTAAAAACAATGACGCTTGAAGTACGTGTATCAAATGAAGTAGCAAAGCAGTTATACAAAAAATACGGATTTCAAAATGGTGGAATTCGTAAACGATACTATGCAGACAATCAGGAAGATGGTCTTGTAATGTGGGTGAATATATAATGGAAAAAAATACGATTATACTTGGGATTGAAACGAGCTGTGATGAAACAGCGGTAGCGGTTGTTAAAAATGGAACGGAAATTATTGCGAATGTCGTTGCATCACAAATCGAAAGTCATAAACGTTTTGGCGGGGTTGTACCAGAGATTGCATCCCGTCATCATGTAGAAGAAATTACAGTTGTGTTAGAAGAAGCTTTAAAAGAAGCAAATATCACATTTGATGATATTGATGCAATTGCTGTAACAGAAGGGCCTGGTTTAGTAGGAGCACTTCTAATTGGGGTAAATGCAGCGAAGGCAGTAGCTTTTGCACATGATATTCCGCTAGTCGGTGTTCATCATATTGCTGGTCATATTTATGCGAACCGTTTAGTAAAAGAAGTTCAATTCCCGCTATTATCACTTGTTGTATCTGGTGGGCATACAGAACTTGTTTATATGAAAGAACATGGTTCATTTGAAGTAATTGGTGAAACGCGAGATGATGCAGCTGGAGAAGCATATGATAAAGTAGCTCGTACGTTATCTATGCCATATCCAGGTGGTCCGCATATTGATCGTCTTGCACATGAAGGAGAACCAACAATTGATTTGCCTCGTGCATGGCTAGAACCGAATTCATATGATTTTAGCTTTAGTGGATTGAAATCAGCAGTTATCAACACTGTGCATAACGCGAAACAACGTGGTATAGAAATTAAACCAGAAGATTTAGCGGCAAGTTTCCAAGAAAGTGTAATAGATGTACTTGTAACGAAAGCAGCTCGTGCAGCAGAAGCTTATAATGTAAAGCAATTACTTCTTGCTGGTGGAGTAGCTGCTAATAAAGGACTTCGTGCGCGATTAGAAGAGGAATTTGCACAAAAAGAAAACATTGAACTAATTATTCCACCGCTATCTTTATGCACAGATAATGCAGCAATGATTGCAGCGGCAGGGACAATTGCGTATGAACAAGGCAAGCGTGCAACATTAGCCTTAAATGCGAATCCAGGATTAGATATTGAAGCATAGTTATGCACATAATTAACCACAGCTTGTGGATAAAACCCATATTATCTGTTGATAATGTGGGTTTTGTTGTGTATATGAAGTGTTGATAACTTTTTTGTTAGTTGTGGATAATGTGGAAAAGTTGTTTTAGTAGCTATTTTATAAAGGTGGATATGTGTATAAGTTTGTGGATAAACTAGATGAAGTCTGACCTTTGGATGTATTGTTTTTCGGGAAATAAAAAGTAAGAAGATATCCCTGAAAAACATTTTGAAATATCCCTCCATTATAGAGGGTGCTGATATTGTCAATCCTTGTCGGTAAATCGATATTTCGTGTCGAATCGTTTATATATATAGGGTTACGATAGATGTATTTGAAAAATCGTTGAAATATCCCGAGTTACCATTGATATATTCAAAAAATTATTTATGTACTTAAAAAAAGATGTCGCATAGTCAGAAATCATGACTGATGAGACATCTTCCTTATTTATTAAATACTCTTATACATGCAGCTCTTCCCATTCTGCCATACAAGTTTCAAGTTGTTCTTGTAGCGTTTGTTTTTTTGTTGTAATTTCACTCGCTTTTTCATAATCTGCATATATTTCTGGTAAGCAAAGTTGATCTTCTAACGTAGCAATTTCTTCTTCTAAGTTTAAGATGTTTTGTTCTAGTTCTTCAATTTTTCGAGTGCGTTGACGTTCTAATTGTTTACGCTCTTTTTCTTCGAGATAATTTAATTTTTCTTGAGCTACAGTTTTTTGAACAGGTGCCTGATTTTCTTGCTGTTCTTGTTGTTCAAATGCTGCGCGTTCAATCATTTCATTTTTCTTCTCCACATAGTAATCGTAATCCCCTAAATATTCCTGTGCACCTTCTGTTGATAACTCAACCACAGTCGTTGTTACACGGTTAATAAAGTAGCGGTCATGTGAGACAAATAGAAGAGTCCCTGGATAATCAATTAAAGCATTCTCTAAAATCTCTTTACTATTTAAATCAAGGTGGTTCGTAGGCTCATCCAGAATTAATAAATTTGACTTTTGCATCATAAGTTTCGCAAGAGCTAATCGAGCTTTTTGTCCACCACTAAGGGAAGATACTGGTTTCAGTACATCATCTCCTGTGAATAAAAAATTCCCAAGTATAGTACGGATTTCTTTTTCAGGTTGCAGTGGATATTCATCCCATAGTTCATTTAAAACCCGTTTAGAAGATGTTAAGTTTGCTTGCTCTTGATCATAATAACCAACAGATACATTTGATCCGAAAGAAACATCACCATTTAATAGTGGTAACTTATTCACAATAGATTTTAATAATGTAGATTTCCCAATTCCGTTTGGACCAACTAAAGCAACACTATCTCCGCGAGTTAAGCGCATAGTTACGTTTTCAATTATAGGGTCCTCATCATAGCCAATGGTTGCATCCTTTACTTGTAAAACATCATTTCCACTTTGCTTTTCAATATCGAAGTGGAATGATGCTGACTTAGAATCACCTAATGGTCTCGTTAATAATTCCATTCTGTCTAGTTGTTTACGGCGACTTTGAGCACGTTTCGTTGTAGAGGCGCGAGCTATATTCTTTTGAACGAAGTCCTCAAGTTTTGCGATTTCATCTTGTTGTTTTTCGTAACGTTTCATTTCTTGCTCGTATAAGGCTGATTTTAAGTCTAAATATTTACTGTAGTTACCAACAAATCGTCTGCTTTCTTTATTCGAAATTTCATATACTTGTGTAACGAGTTTGTCTAAGAAATAACGGTCATGTGAAACGATTAATATTGCGCCAGGATAACCTTGTAAATATTGCTCAAGCCATGTTAATGTTTCGATGTCTAAATGGTTTGTAGGCTCGTCCAAAATAAGTAAGTCTGGTTTTGTTAATAATAATTTCCCGAGAGCTAATCTTGTTTTTTGCCCACCGCTTAAAGTAGAAATCGTCGTCTGGTGCGTTTCAACTGGGAAGCCAAGGCCGCTTAAAATGGAGCGAATATCCGCTTCATATTGATATCCACCTTGATCTTTATAATTGAGTTGCAATTGGTCATAATCAGCTAACAATCTTTCATATATAGCTTCGTTTGAAAAGTTTTCTTCTTTTCCCATTTCTTGCTCAAGCCTTCGAAGTTTTGTCTCCATTTGCTGTAAGTGGGTAAAGACGGTTAGCATTTCATCCCAAATTGTTAAAGACGTTTCTAGGCCGGTATTTTGAGCTAAATACCCGATTGAGACATCTTTCGGTTTTATAATTTCGCCACCATCATGTGATAATTCACCAGCGATAATTTTTAATAATGTAGATTTTCCAGCTCCATTCCTTCCAACTAATGCGATACGATCTTTTGTTTGTACTTCCAATTTTATGTTTGCAAGAATTGTTTCTGCACCGTATAATTTCGAAAGTCCATTTACTTGTAATAAAATCAATGTTTTCACCTCAAATAATTTCTTAACTTTGCCATGTTTATATTTCTCAATCATACTAAAAATAGTGTATAGTTTAAAATAAGAGAGAATACTTCTTCTCTTTATTATACAAGGAATTTAATGAGTGCTAAACTTCTGTATTTGATTAAAGTATATGAATAAAGATAGGAAGAGAGGAGAGGTCATATGGATCAGCAAAAGATTCCACAAGCCACTGCTAAAAGATTGCCTCTATACTATCGATTTATCCAAAACTTATCTCTTTCTGGTAAGCAGCGTGTTTCATCGGCCGAATTGAGTGAAGCGGTAAAAGTAGATTCCGCAACAATACGAAGAGATTTTTCGTATTTTGGAGCGTTAGGGAAAAAGGGATACGGATATAACGTAAATTATTTATTATCATTTTTCCGCGAAACACTTGATCAAGATGATATCACGCGTGTAGCACTTATTGGAGTAGGTAATTTAGGGACCGCTTTCTTACATTATAATTTCACGAAAAACAATAATACAAAAATTGAAATGGCATTTGATGTTAGTGAAGAGAAAGTTGGAACAGAAATCGGGGGCATTCCTGTATACCATTTAGATGAATTAGAAGAGAGATTATCAAATGATATACAAGTGGCAATATTAACAGTACCGGCTACAGTAGCACAAGCTGTAGCAGATAGATTAGCTGAAACGAGCGTGCATGGTATTTTGAATTTCACACCAGCACGATTAAACGTATCAGAGAATATTAGAATTCATCATATTGATTTAGCTGTAGAGTTACAAACATTAGTTTACTTTTTGAAAAACTATCCACAATAAAACGCAGAGGAAGCGACCTCTGCGTTTTATTATTGTTTCTTCTTTGTGAATTTAACTAATATAAGGCGAAGTGCCAAATTAAAATCAATTGTTGCCATAACTGCAAATAGTATTGTCCACACATTCCAGATTGTATCTGTCACGTTCGTAATGGCGAAGCGTGTAAAGATACATCCAAGAAGGAAGTATAGTGCAGCCATGAACAATGGTGAGTTTCTCATACAAAAAATCCTCCGATAAAGCCTTGCATTTTTTCAGCTTCTTTAATCATTTCTTGAATTTGCTCATTGCTCATAAAAATTTGCCCAATAGCGACTAATGTATTCATCGCAACATGAGCTGCAATAGGAACGATAATTCGCTTCGTTTTTACATATAAAAAGGCGAATACGAGCCCCATAGAAGTGTATACCAATAAGTGAGTAAAATCAAAATGAATTGCTGCGAATACAAGCGAACTAATGATAGCTGCAATAAAGAAGTTGAACTTCTTATAAAGTGCACCGAATAAAATTTTTCTAAATACGATTTCTTCTAAGATAGGTCCGATTATAGATACAACAATAAGGAACCAAGGCGTAGTTCGTGCAATTTCCATCAGTTTCATTGTATTTTCTGAACCTTGTTTAATTCCTAGTAGTTGCATCTCGATCATACCGGCAACTATTTGTGAAAAGAAAGCTAAGAATAATCCGATGAAAATCCATCCAATTGTAGCTGGAACAGAAGAGCGCGTTGAATCTAAATGCCTGTCACGAATATCTGTTCTAAGTAACCAAAGTACGATACATAATGCAACAAAGAAGCTAATAATTGCCCAGTGTCCCGTTATGATTTGTCCTTTTTCCTCAATGGTAAACCCTCTATTATCATAGAGTCCTGTTTTTAGGAGAAGTGGTAATCCAACAACGCCAGATAACTGCATTAAAATGTATGTAACGATAACCCACCAATATTGTTTTTTCAAATGGTTTAACCATCCTTTCTAACTATAGTGTATGAGATAAGTTAGGATAACATGTAAATATGCTACCTACGATATAAACCTCACTTAAATTATGTTTTTTTCGTAAATCCTTATTTGAAATTATAATAGAAGACAGGAGAAAGTTGTGTGTATAGCGAAAACAACTTAGGGTGTCCTTTCATATTGTAACATACGAGCAGTGGAAACAATGCTTCATATAGTAAAGGCGGTATTCTATATAGAAAGTTTATATAGTAATTTGCGAAAAAATTATGATTTTTTTACTTGCAAAAGAAATTGAGATTATTTATTATTATAAGTGTGTTAGCACTCGGGTGACTTGAGTGCTAATAAATAAAATTTACATAACAAAATGAGGAGGTTATTGTTCATGCTAAAGCCATTAGGTGATCGCGTTGTAATTGAGCTTGTTCAAGCAGAAGAAAAAACAGCAAGTGGTATTGTATTACCAGATACTGCAAAAGAAAAACCACAAGAGGGTAAAGTTGTTGCAGTAGGTACTGGTCGAGTGCTTGAAAATGGTGAGCGTGTTGCTTTAGAGGTAGCAGCAGGTGATCTTATCATCTTCTCAAAATATGCAGGTACTGAAGTGAAATATGAAGGTACAGACTACTTGATTTTACGTGAAAGTGACATTTTAGCAGTTATCGGTTAATTATATAAATCTTAAAAAATCCAAGGGGGTCAATTATTATGGCAAAAGATATTAAATTTAGTGAAGAAGCACGTCGTTCGATGCTTCGCGGTGTCGACACTCTTGCAAACGCAGTAAAAGTAACGCTTGGACCAAAAGGTCGTAACGTTGTACTTGAGAAAAAATTTGGTTCACCACTTATTACAAATGATGGTGTAACAATCGCAAAAGAAATCGAATTAGAAGATGCATTCGAAAACATGGGTGCGAAATTAGTAGCAGAAGTTGCTAGCAAAACAAACGATGTAGCTGGTGACGGAACAACAACTGCAACTGTATTAGCGCAAGCTATGATTCGTGAAGGTCTTAAAAACGTAACAGCTGGTGCTAACCCAATGGGTCTTCGTAAAGGTATCGAAAAAGCTGTTACTGCTGCAATTGAAGAATTAAAAACGATTTCTAAACCAATCGAAGGCAAATCTTCTATCGCACAAGTAGCTGCTATTTCTGCAGCTGACGAAGAAGTAGGTCAATTAATCGCTGAAGCAATGGAGCGCGTTGGTAACGACGGCGTTATTACTTTAGAAGAGTCTAAAGGATTCACAACAGAATTAGACGTAGTAGAAGGTATGCAATTTGATCGTGGATATGCATCTCCTTACATGATTACTGATTCTGACAAAATGGAAGCAGTTCTTGATAACCCATACATCTTAATTACTGACAAAAAGATTTCTAACATCCAAGAAATCTTACCAGTATTAGAGCAAGTGGTACAACAAGGTAAACCACTTCTTATCATTGCTGAAGATGTAGAAGGCGAAGCATTAGCTACATTAGTAGTGAACAAACTTCGTGGTACATTCAATGTAGTAGCTGTTAAAGCTCCTGGATTTGGTGACCGTCGTAAAGCAATGCTAGAAGATATCGCAATCTTAACTGGTGGCGAAGTAATCACTGAAGAATTAGGTCGTGACTTAAAATCTGCTACAGTTGAATCTTTAGGACGTGCTGGTAAAGTTGTTGTTACAAAAGAAAACACAACTGTAGTTGAAGGTATTGGAAATACAGAGCAAATCGCAGCTCGCATTGGTCAAATTCGTGCGCAATTAGAAGAAACAACTTCTGAATTCGATCGTGAAAAATTACAAGAGCGTCTTGCGAAACTTGCGGGTGGCGTAGCAGTAATTAAAGTCGGTGCAGCAACTGAAACTGAGTTAAAAGAGCGCAAACTTCGCATTGAAGATGCACTTAACTCAACTCGTGCAGCAGTAGAAGAAGGTATCGTTGCAGGTGGTGGTACTTCACTTATGAACGTATACACGAAAGTAGCTTCTATCGTAGCTGAAGGCGACGAAGCAACAGGTATCAACATCGTACTTCGCGCACTAGAAGAGCCAGTTCGTCAAATCGCAATCAACGCTGGTCTAGAAGGATCTGTAGTTGTAGAGCGTCTAAAAGGCGAAAAAGTAGGCGTTGGTTTCAACGCAGCTACTGGCGAATGGGTTAACATGCTTGAGTCTGGTATCGTAGATCCAGCTAAAGTAACTCGTTCTGCACTTCAAAACGCAGCATCTGTTGCAGCTATGTTCTTAACAACTGAAGCTGTAGTAGCTGACAAGCCAGAACCAAATGCACCAGCAATGCCTGACATGGGCGGCATGGGCATGGGCGGTATGGGCGGAATGATGTAATTCCGTTTGCCCTAAAAAACATCCATTTCTATATAGAAATGGATGTTTTTTTATGTTTTTTAGAAAAGGAAATGAATTTCTGTAGAATTTTGTCGCTTTCTCTCTTGACCATATAGATACTTCATTGTTAGAATCTAGGAAGATAATATAAAACGATCCTTCATATATCCTCAATGATATGGTTTGAGAGTCTCTACCGGGTTACCGTAAACAACCTGACTATGAAGGCAGTGTGTCTTATATTTATAAAGAGCGGAGACTATCTTTCTTTATAAAGCCAGACCCCTGCCTTTTCTTTGTTATGAGACTAGAGGCGGAGGACTGGCTTTTTTTATTATATTAGTAATGCTTTTCGCCAAATTGGTGAAAATATTTATATACGAGAACTAACGTTGGGGTGATTATTTTGAAGAAGCAACACGATACAATTATCGTTTTAGATTTTGGAAGTCAATACAATCAGTTAATAGCACGTCGAATTCGTGAGTTCGGTGTATACAGTGAACTTCATCCACATACAATTACTGCAGAAGAAATTAAAGCAATGAATCCAAAAGGGATTATTTTCTCTGGTGGACCAAATAGCGTATACGGTGAAGGTGCATTACATTGTGATGAAAAAATCTTCGAACTAGGTTTACCGATCTTCGGTATCTGTTACGGTATGCAGCTTATGACACAACACTTCGGTGGTAAAGTAGAGCGTGCAAACCACCGTGAGTACGGAAAAGCTGTTCTTAAAGTAGAGAACGAATCAAAATTATATGCGAACCTTCCAGAAGAGCAAGTTGTATGGATGAGCCATGGCGACTTAGTAACTGGTTTACCTGAAGGATTCGTAGTAGACGCAACAAGTGAGTCTTGCCCAATTGCTGGTATGAGCAATGAAGCGAAAAACTTATACGGTGTACAATTCCACCCAGAAGTACGTCACTCTGAGCACGGTAACGATTTAATTAAAAACTTCGTATTCGGCGTATGTGGTTGTTCTGAAGGATGGAACATGGAGAACTTTATCGAAGTAGAATTAGAAAAGATTCGTGAAACTGTTGGAGACAAAAAAGTACTATGTGCACTTAGTGGCGGCGTAGACTCTTCTGTTGTAGCAGTATTAATTCATAAAGCAATCGGTGATCAGTTAACATGTATTTTCGTTGACCACGGCTTACTTCGTAAAGGTGAAGCAGAAGGCGTTATGAAAACATTTAGCGAAGGCTTCCATATGAACGTTATTAAAGTGGATGCACAAGAACGTTTCATGAACAAGTTAAAAGGTGTAGAAGATCCAGAACAAAAACGTAAAATCATCGGTAACGAATTCATTTACGTATTTGATGATGAAGCATCTAAATTACAAGGTATGGACTTCCTAGCACAAGGTACACTTTACACAGATATCGTTGAGAGTGGTACAGCAACTGCACAAACAATTAAATCTCACCATAACGTTGGTGGACTTCCAGAAGACATGCAGTTCAAATTAATTGAGCCTTTAAATACGTTATTTAAAGATGAAGTACGTGTATTAGGATCTGAACTAGGAATTCCTGATGAAATCGTATGGCGTCAACCATTCCCAGGTCCTGGTCTTGGTATTCGTGTATTAGGTGAAATCACAGAAGAGAAATTAGAAATCGTTCGTGAATCTGATGCGATTTTACGTGAAGAAATTATTAAAGCAGGATTAGACCGCGAAATCTGGCAATACTTCACGGCGCTTCCTGGTATGCGTAGCGTAGGTGTTATGGGTGACGAGCGTACTTACGATTACACAGTAGGTATCCGTGCAGTAACATCGATCGATGGTATGACAGCTGACTGGGCACGTATTCCTTGGGACGTACTAGAGAAAATCTCTGTTCGTATCGTAAACGAAGTAAAACACGTTAACCGTATCGTGTATGATGTAACGAGTAAGCCACCAGCAACTATTGAGTGGGAATAGTATTGTAATAAAAAAGATCCATCTATCATTCATGAATAGATGGATCTTTTTGTTTTCGTTGTTAATACGAACGAAAATATAAAAAAATATAAAAATGTTCGCTTTTAAATTGACAAAAATACATTCAAGAGTTAATATGAGTATGTAATTCAAACGAAAAGTGAATATTATGCCGTCGTATAATATCGGGGATATGGCCCGAAAGTTTCTACCTAGCTACCGTAAATGGCTTGACTACGAGGCGTTTAGATAAAGATGAGGGGAAACTTGTCTTTATTCATAGAACGCTTCCATGTATATGCAATGGAAGCCTTTTTTATTTTTAATAGATAAAAGAGGGCTAGGGAGATTACGGCGAGTAATCATATAACGGGGGAAACGTAGGATGAAACGCTATTTTCAATTTGATGAGCTCGGTACGAATTATAAAACTGAGTTCATAGCAGGGTTAACAACATTTCTATCTATGGCTTACGTACTGTTTGTCAATCCTGCTACGCTGTCGCTTGGAAATGTTAAAGGGTTACCAGCAGGTACAGGGATGGATCCAGGTGCAGTATTCGTTGCTACGGCATTAGCGGCAGCGATCGGTTCGTTAATTATGGGTATTTTCGCAAAGTATCCAATTGCTTTAGCGCCAGGTATGGGAATTAACGCGTTCTTTGCTTATACAGCAGTGTTAACGATGGGTATTCCGTGGCAAACGGCCATTGCCGGAACATTAATGTCAGGTATTATCTTTATTATTCTTACTGCTTCAGGTATTCGTGAAAAAATCATTAATGCAATTCCATCGGAGTTAAAGTTTGCAGTAGCGGCAGGTATCGGATTGTTCATTGCCTTCCTTGGATTCCAAAATGCCGGAATTATCGTGAAAAATGATGCTGTTCTTGTTGGATTGGGGGATTTAACAAAGGGCACAACGTTACTAGCAATCTTCGGGGTTGTTACTACAATCATCTTCATGATTAAGAAAGTTAATGGTGCAGTGTTTTACGGTATGATTCTTACGGCAATCTTAGGAGTAGCGACAGGATTAATTGATACTCCAAAAGCTGTAGTGGGAGCAATACCGAGTCTAGAACCAACGTTCGGTGTGGCATTAACGCACTTTGGAGATATTTTCACTGTTCAAATGGGGATTGTTATTATAACGTTCTTCTTTATCGATTTCTTTGATACAGCAGGTACGCTTGTAGCGGTTGCGAATCAAGCTGGATTAATGAAGAACAATAAATTACCACGTGCAGGAAAAGCATTATTTGCAGATGCGATTGCGACTGTAATTGGTGCGATCTTGGGTACATCAACAACAACGTCTTACATTGAATCGTCTGCAGGGGTAGCAGCGGGAGGACGTTCTGGATTTACAGCAGTTGTAACAGCAGGATTCTTCTTACTGGCACTATTCTTCTCGCCATTACTAAGTGTTGTAACGCCAGCTGTAACGGCACCAGCTTTAATTATTGTAGGAATATTGATGGTTTCTTCCTTAGGGGAAATTGATTGGAAGAAATTCGAGATTGCAGTACCAGCATTCTTTACAATTATCTCTATGCCACTTACGTATAGTATCGCAACTGGGATTGCGATTGGATTTATCTTCTATCCAATTACAATGGTTGTGAGTGGTCGTCGTAAAGAGGTTCATCCGATTATGTATGTTATGGGAGTTTTATTCGTACTATATTTCATCTACGTTCGTAAATAAAAGGGGTTTTTTAAAAGGTCTAGACTTAAGGGGAGTCTAGACCTTTTTTGCGTCTTCAGAAAATCTTAAGGATTTCCGAGCGTTTTTCTTCAGAAGTTTTCCTATAATAGAAGTTAGGGATTAAAAAAGTAATGGGGGAGATATTGTGGCACACGAAACAATACTTGTCGTAGATGATGAAAAAGAAATTCGGAATTTAATTACAATCTATTTAAAGAATGAAGGATATAAAGTATTACAAGCAGGGGACGGAGAAGAAGGGCTACGTTTACTGGAAGAAAATGAAGTGCATCTAGTCGTATTAGATATTATGATGCCGAAAGTAGATGGTATTCATATGTGTATGAAAGTAAGAGAATCGAAAGAGATGCCTATTATTATGCTTTCTGCGAAAACGCAAGATATG
>NZ_CP012099.1:267500-270000 GCF_001182785.1 Bacillus thuringiensis
ATGTGGAGTTGCTTAGACAACTAGGATGTTGGCTTAGAAGCAGCCACCATTTAAAGAGTGCGTAATAGCTCACTAGTCGAGTGACTCTGCGCCGAAAATGTACCGGGGCTAAATACACCACCGAAGCTGCGAATTGATACCAATGGTATCAGTGGTAGGGGAGCGTTCTAAGTGCAGTGAAGTCAGACCGGAAGGACTGGTGGAGCGCTTAGAAGTGAGAATGCCGGTATGAGTAGCGAAAGACGGGTGAGAATCCCGTCCACCGAATGCCTAAGGTTTCCTGAGGAAGGCTCGTCCGCTCAGGGTTAGTCAGGACCTAAGCCGAGGCCGACAGGCGTAGGCGATGGACAACAGGTTGATATTCCTGTACCACCTCTTTATCGTTTGAGCAATGGAGGGACGCAGAAGGATAGAAGAAGCGTGCGATTGGTTGTGCACGTCCAAGCAGTTAGGCTGATAAGTAGGCAAATCCGCTTATCGTGAAGGCTGAGCTGTGATGGGGAAGCTCCTTATGGAGCGAAGTCTTTGATTCCCCGCTGCCAAGAAAAGCTTCTAGCGAGATAAAAGGTGCCTGTACCGCAAACCGACACAGGTAGGCGAGGAGAGAATCCTAAGGTGTGCGAGAGAACTCTGGTTAAGGAACTCGGCAAAATGACCCCGTAACTTCGGGAGAAGGGGTGCTTTCTTAACGGAAAGCCGCAGTGAATAGGCCCAAGCGACTGTTTAGCAAAAACACAGCTCTCTGCGAAGCCGTAAGGCGAAGTATAGGGGGTGACACCTGCCCGGTGCTGGAAGGTTAAGGAGAGGGGTTAGCGTAAGCGAAGCTCTGAACTGAAGCCCCAGTAAACGGCGGCCGTAACTATAACGGTCCTAAGGTAGCGAAATTCCTTGTCGGGTAAGTTCCGACCCGCACGAAAGGTGTAACGATTTGGGCACTGTCTCAACCAGAGACTCGGTGAAATTATAGTACCTGTGAAGATGCAGGTTACCCGCGACAGGACGGAAAGACCCCGTGGAGCTTTACTGTAGCCTGATATTGAATTTTGGTACAGTTTGTACAGGATAGGCGGGAGCCATTGAAACCGGAGCGCTAGCTTCGGTGGAGGCGCTGGTGGGATACCGCCCTGACTGTATTGAAATTCTAACCTACGGGTCTTATCGACCCGGGAGACAGTGTCAGGTGGGCAGTTTGACTGGGGCGGTCGCCTCCTAAAGTGTAACGGAGGCGCCCAAAGGTTCCCTCAGAATGGTTGGAAATCATTCGTAGAGTGCAAAGGCATAAGGGAGCTTGACTGCGAGACCTACAAGTCGAGCAGGGACGAAAGTCGGGCTTAGTGATCCGGTGGTTCCGCATGGAAGGGCCATCGCTCAACGGATAAAAGCTACCCCGGGGATAACAGGCTTATCTCCCCCAAGAGTCCACATCGACGGGGAGGTTTGGCACCTCGATGTCGGCTCATCGCATCCTGGGGCTGTAGTCGGTCCCAAGGGTTGGGCTGTTCGCCCATTAAAGCGGTACGCGAGCTGGGTTCAGAACGTCGTGAGACAGTTCGGTCCCTATCCGTCGTGGGCGTAGGAAATTTGAGAGGAGCTGTCCTTAGTACGAGAGGACCGGGATGGACGCACCGCTGGTGTACCAGTTGTTCTGCCAAGGGCATAGCTGGGTAGCTATGTGCGGAAGGGATAAGTGCTGAAAGCATCTAAGCATGAAGCCCCCCTCAAGATGAGATTTCCCATAGCGTAAGCTAGTAAGATCCCTGAAAGATGATCAGGTTGATAGGTTCGAGGTGGAAGCATGGTGACATGTGGAGCTGACGAATACTAATAGATCGAGGACTTAACCATATAATATGTAGCAAATGTTATCTAGTTTTGAAGGAATATGCCTTCATAGTTTGGTGATGATGGCAGAGAGGTCACACCCGTTCCCATACCGAACACGGAAGTTAAGCTCTCTAGCGCCGATGGTAGTTGGGACCTTGTCCCTGTGAGAGTAGGACGTCGCCAAGCAACTTTAAGACGAGTCAGAATGACTCGTCTTTTTTGTGTTTTGTAACTTTTTTTAAAGTTAATTACATATCTATATAAGTTTTATTCGATTTCTTTCGTGATTTTTGATATGTAATTTAAGATTTTCTATTTTATTTCTTAAAGATAAGATTCACCGGTGTGTTAAAATAGTACAGTTGTTTTTTGATGTACTTTAATATAAGAAGATTTAAGTTAGAAAAGGAGATAATATGAAAAGGATAGGTATAATTACTATAGTAGTCTTAGTCCTTCTAGTAATCGTGTATATGTTAGTTGGGAATTATTTTTATAACTACGCGTTGAATGCGAAACAAGAAAAAGAATTTTTGCAAGATAATCCTCATTTAGTAGAAACGGTAAATGCATCGGGAGATGTATTGGCTACAAATGAAGAAAAGAATGCGAACTTCGTATCGAAGTATAAACCTAACACATTAACTATACGTTCTTTCGATAAATTGAATTTAAA
>NZ_CP012099.1:275000-280000 GCF_001182785.1 Bacillus thuringiensis
CGGGTGAGAATCCCGTCCACCGAATGCCTAAGGTTTCCTGAGGAAGGCTCGTCCGCTCAGGGTTAGTCAGGACCTAAGCCGAGGCCGACAGGCGTAGGCGATGGACAACAGGTTGATATTCCTGTACCACCTCTTTATCGTTTGAGCAATGGAGGGACGCAGAAGGATAGAAGAAGCGTGCGATTGGTTGTGCACGTCCAAGCAGTTAGGCTGATAAGTAGGCAAATCCGCTTATCGTGAAGGCTGAGCTGTGATGGGGAAGCTCCTTATGGAGCGAAGTCTTTGATTCCCCGCTGCCAAGAAAAGCTTCTAGCGAGATAAAAGGTGCCTGTACCGCAAACCGACACAGGTAGGCGAGGAGAGAATCCTAAGGTGTGCGAGAGAACTCTGGTTAAGGAACTCGGCAAAATGACCCCGTAACTTCGGGAGAAGGGGTGCTTTCTTAACGGAAAGCCGCAGTGAATAGGCCCAAGCGACTGTTTAGCAAAAACACAGCTCTCTGCGAAGCCGTAAGGCGAAGTATAGGGGGTGACACCTGCCCGGTGCTGGAAGGTTAAGGAGAGGGGTTAGCGTAAGCGAAGCTCTGAACTGAAGCCCCAGTAAACGGCGGCCGTAACTATAACGGTCCTAAGGTAGCGAAATTCCTTGTCGGGTAAGTTCCGACCCGCACGAAAGGTGTAACGATTTGGGCACTGTCTCAACCAGAGACTCGGTGAAATTATAGTACCTGTGAAGATGCAGGTTACCCGCGACAGGACGGAAAGACCCCGTGGAGCTTTACTGTAGCCTGATATTGAATTTTGGTACAGTTTGTACAGGATAGGCGGGAGCCATTGAAACCGGAGCGCTAGCTTCGGTGGAGGCGCTGGTGGGATACCGCCCTGACTGTATTGAAATTCTAACCTACGGGTCTTATCGACCCGGGAGACAGTGTCAGGTGGGCAGTTTGACTGGGGCGGTCGCCTCCTAAAGTGTAACGGAGGCGCCCAAAGGTTCCCTCAGAATGGTTGGAAATCATTCGTAGAGTGCAAAGGCATAAGGGAGCTTGACTGCGAGACCTACAAGTCGAGCAGGGACGAAAGTCGGGCTTAGTGATCCGGTGGTTCCGCATGGAAGGGCCATCGCTCAACGGATAAAAGCTACCCCGGGGATAACAGGCTTATCTCCCCCAAGAGTCCACATCGACGGGGAGGTTTGGCACCTCGATGTCGGCTCATCGCATCCTGGGGCTGTAGTCGGTCCCAAGGGTTGGGCTGTTCGCCCATTAAAGCGGTACGCGAGCTGGGTTCAGAACGTCGTGAGACAGTTCGGTCCCTATCCGTCGTGGGCGTAGGAAATTTGAGAGGAGCTGTCCTTAGTACGAGAGGACCGGGATGGACGCACCGCTGGTGTACCAGTTGTTCTGCCAAGGGCATAGCTGGGTAGCTATGTGCGGAAGGGATAAGTGCTGAAAGCATCTAAGCATGAAGCCCCCCTCAAGATGAGATTTCCCATAGCGTAAGCTAGTAAGATCCCTGAAAGATGATCAGGTTGATAGGTTCGAGGTGGAAGCATGGTGACATGTGGAGCTGACGAATACTAATAGATCGAGGACTTAACCATATAATATGTAGCAATGTTATCTAGTTTTGAAGGAATATGCCTTCAATAGTTTGGTGATGATGGCAGAGAGGTCACACCCGTTCCCATACCGAACACGGAAGTTAAGCTCTCTAGCGCCGATGGTAGTTGGGACCTTGTCCCTGTGAGAGTAGGACGTCGCCAAGCAACTTTAAGACGAGTCAGAATGACTCGTCTTTTTTGTGTTTTATAAAATAAACTTGTAATTAATGTAAGCTCTATGAGTACGTTTATCTAGCAAGAAACAACTTTATTTTATTAGAATTTCACATTTAAGTAGCATACCTTTAGAAAATTAAAGTCTATTTGTTAACAAGAATATATACGAAGTATTGCTCTCTGGAGCCTGCTCACACCCTCTTTTATTTCTTCAGTTGTTAAATGGCCATACCCTATAATAATTCGATTGTGATGTTTTCCTTTTTCAATGGCGTGGGCTTCCACAGGATATACTTTCACTCCGAGTTGTTGGATTTTCTCAAGTAATTCTTTTGTGAATTGAACTTGATTGAATTCAACAATTAGATGTAATCCTGTAGAATAACCGAAAATATTGATTGTGTTTGAGAATACTGATTTTAATTGCTGGATAAGGAAGTCTCTTCGATTTTTATAGATTTTTTTCATCTTCATAATATGTCGTTCCAAATAACCTTCGGCAATAAATTTAGCAAGGATAAGCTGATTTAAAGAAGGTGTATGTAAATCTGAAAACCATTTTATCCTGCGACATTTTTCAATAAGGTGTGAGGGAAGAACTAAGTATCCCATCCTAAGGGCCGGTGATAAAATTTTACTAAATGAACCTATGTATATAACGCGTTCGGGATCCAATCCCTGCAATGAACTTACAGGTGAACCTTCATATCGAAACTCACTATCATAATCATCTTCAATGAGGTAACAATTTGTTTTTCTTGAGTAGTTAACCAATTGAACACGTCGTTGAATTGGCAACGTTCCACCTAAAGGGAACTGATGAGAAGGAGTAATGAAGATGAATTTTGGATTTTTATTTGCAGGTAACAAAGATGTATTCATCCCATTATCATCAACTGGTATAGGGGAAAGAAAGGCTCCTGAATCTTTAAAAATTGTTTGAATATCATTGGTGATGGGATCTTCTATTAGTACTTCGTCACCTGATGACAAAAGTAACTTAGAAACAAGTGTTAAAGCTTGAGTTGCACCGGAAGTAACCACCAATTGTTCTGGATGACAAAAAACTCCTCTTGTTTTTAGTAAATAGCGTGATAAAACCTTTCTTAATTCGGGACGCCCTTGGGGGATATCATATCCAAACGTAGAAGGAGGTGTTTCATTCCATATAGTGTGAGACAACTTTGCCCATCCTTTACGTGGAAATAAGTCTAATGCTGGTATTCCTGAACGAAAATTAATGATATTACTGTCTTTGTTTGTTTCTTCGCACCAAGATAAAGAATCAATTAGAGTTGATTTTTTACGTTGTTCTAAATAAGTCCCTTCGGCAATGAATGTCCCAGCTCCTTGCCGAGTGACCAAAAAGCCTTCGGAAAATAATTGATCATAAGCTTCTAAAATTACATTCCTAGACACACCTAACTCAGAAGATAATTCCCTTGTTGCTGGTAGTTTTTCACCGGATTGTAGCTCTCCGTTTAATATTCGTTCACGTATTTGGTGATAAACTTGTCGAATTAAACTTATATCTAAAGATCGATCAATAGGTATCCAAAGCATATAAATGCTCCCTTCATCAAAATTGGTACCATAAAAGTTTGGATGAAATGGTACTAATACAAACCATTTTAGCATGCTATAGTAGGATCAAATAGTTCTAAAGGAGATGAAAATGTGATGACTAAACCAGAATTACAAGTAGCTCAGGCATTTAAATCGATTGCACGAAATGAACATATAAAAGCATATGTACAACAATCCACTGAACTCTATGCGTTATTATTACAAGCTGCGAAACGCTTTGTCACCGGAGAAACGAGACATGAGGGAATTGGGACGGCAAAAGAACTAATTACAAAAGGTTATCATACTTCACTAGAATACATAGGGGAAAATACTCTAGATATAGAGGAATGCTATAAAGCAAAAAATGAGTTTTTGAATCTTATTGGGGACATGGGTGCTCTATCTATGAAACAAACAGTATCACTCGACTTATCTCATATTGGATTATCTATAGATCCAGAAATATCTTATATTCATTTAATGGAGTTGGCAGAGAAGGCGAAAGTACATGGAACTACCCTTATGATAAGTATGGAAGAATCATCTAAAGCAGCGGACATTCTTTCTATTTATAAAAAGGTAACTGAGCAATATCATAATGTAGGGATAACAATACAGGCACATTTATACCGCTCAAACAATGATATTCAAGAACTCCTTCATTATCCAGGAAAAATAAGAGTTGTAAAAGGTGCCTATCAAGAAGTTCCGGATATTGCTATGCCTAGATCAACTGATTTAAATCAACAGTATCTTCAAATTGTAGAAAAACTAGTTGAAAACCATCACCCTGTGTCTATAGCTACACATGATGAAATTCTTATTAAAGAGATGGAGCAACGTCAATATTTTAGTCATCCTAATGTAGAAATAGAAATGTTATATGGAATTCGTCCGGATATGTTAAGAGATTTGAAAAACAAAGGACATAACGCTAGAGTATATTTGACTTATGGGAAAGAGTGGTATTTGTATTTATGTCATCGGATAGCCGAACATCCAGAAAATCTATATTATGCAGTGACAGATATGATACATTCACCTTTACCAGAGCGGAGTAGGGAATATTGAATAGACATTTAATACTGAATGTAAAAATGATTTTGGTTGTTGCCTAAAAATAAGAGCCGGATTTTTCTTAGTGTAGAAATTCCGGCCATTTTATATTGAAATTTTTTTAGTATATATTTGCGTTAAAGGCGGACAGCACCCTTGTAGGTATTGAGAGGATTAAGATTTATAATTGTGCAGCCGCCGTATACCTTGTTGTAGAATTGTTTTTGTATGGTTGTGTATTCTTAGGGGGGAGATAGAAACAACGGAAATTATGATTCTATATGTATTTCAAAAGGGGGATATATACTAGAAATGAAACTAAATGCTTTGTTAGTGAAATGATTCGCTCTTTTAGTAGTAAAACGTAAATATAGGTATGGGATTAATATCTATTAATGTTATATAAAAAGTGAAGCAATGAAAGGAACAAGTGTTCTGTACGTGTGTGTTCGGTACACTTGATAAATTGAGGTACGTATTTTTAATCCAGTATATGTGTTTAAAAAGGAAATACTATTAATCAATTCGAACCTTGAGCATATCTTAAATATTTATTAAGAGAATATAGCTGTATGGAAATAGATGATACTAAAGAT
>NZ_CP012099.1:285000-292500 GCF_001182785.1 Bacillus thuringiensis
TCGTGGGCGTAGGAAATTTGAGAGGAGCTGTCCTTAGTACGAGAGGACCGGGATGGACGCACCGCTGGTGTACCAGTTGTTCTGCCAAGGGCATAGCTGGGTAGCTATGTGCGGAAGGGATAAGTGCTGAAAGCATCTAAGCATGAAGCCCCCCTCAAGATGAGATTTCCCATAGCGTAAGCTAGTAAGATCCCTGAAAGATGATCAGGTTGATAGGTTCGAGGTGGAAGCATGGTGACATGTGGAGCTGACGAATACTAATAGATCGAGGACTTAACCATATAATATGTAGCAAATGTTATCTAGTTTTGAAGGAATATGCCTTCATAGTTTGGTGATGATGGCAGAGAGGTCACACCCGTTCCCATACCGAACACGGAAGTTAAGCTCTCTAGCGCCGATGGTAGTTGGGACCTTGTCCCTGTGAGAGTAGGACGTCGCCAAGCAACTTTAAGACGAGTCAGAATGACTCGTCTTTTTTGTATGCTTTCATACCTCTATCAATTGCATTTTTAACTCCTTCTAAATAAGAAAATCCATATTTTTTATCTGGCTCTAAGTAAGTTCCTTCCGCCCACTCATTCCATGCGTTAATAAATAAAAACTCGCTGTTATAAAAAGAGTAAGTACGATGAATTTGCTTGCTTAAATATATGGTGAACTTTTCAGGGGTAGAACCTACAAAGATGCTGCTATTTGCGTTTTTACGTCGTGCAGTATTATCCCAATCAACAAAAGCCCCAGGAAATGTTTTTTTCTTTGGGAGCGATCGTTGTAATATATACATCCATACTTTATCGTAGTCCCAAACATTCAATTGCATATCAGAATCATATATGACCTTATTTATGTCTGAAGAGCTATCATGGGCAATTGTATAGAAAGGTTCAAACTGAATGCTAGCATCGAATCCATTTATATTAGGTAGTGGAAAACTGTTTAATGTTTCAGCAAAGTATATGCCTTTTAAACCATTTTCTCGCGCTAATGCATTCCAGTAATTAAGCATTTTTTCACAATCAGGAATATGTCCTGGACGATAAATAATGAATAGAGGTTTATCATCTATATAAATATATCTCTCATCTTGGAAAGCCTGTAATAAATAATCAAAGTGTTCCTTCCAATCAGATATATCTCCGTAATCTTGAGGCATTAATATATGTTTATCGAGACCATCCCAAGATTTTGTCCATGGTTCATTTGCCCAAGAAAGACAAAAAGGGAAGTCAGGTTCCTTCATCTTTAGTACGTCATTAAAGGGTGTTTCTAATAGTCTTTTTCCCTTAAACCAATAATGATAATAACAAAAACCATATATACCGTATGCTTTAGCGATTTCTGCTTGCCACTTTCTTACGGAGGGGCTAGTTAAGTCATAATAAAAATCTTGATAAGGTTCCCTCGGTTGATAATGTCCTGAAAATAAAGGGCGTGCACTTTTAGTATTTGTCCATTCAGTAAATCCTTTCCCCCACCATCGATCATTTTCTTTAATTTGATGGAATTGTGGTAAGTAAAAAGCGATTATTTTCAAAGTATATCCCCCTCATGTTTTTCGTAGTTCAATTGTTGGGAAGGTATTCTTGATTTGGTGGAGCAATTTTAAAACAAGAGATATGTTAGCTGTTTACTGCTTTTTTTATGGTATGTATTGAATTTGCTTTTACAGCTTACTTAATAAGAGAGTATTAGGTAATTTGATATATAGCTGAAATAGAAAGTGCTTTTCGTCATGGAATTAAGTGTATTACGTTGAATAAAAGGAATTAAATTTTTTGAAGGACAAAGAGGGCTTGTGGTAATCGATTTACATCATCAAAAAAGTCTTGTAGCTTTAAATATTTCTCATAATGATTTTCAATATAAGTCCTAGGTATAACAGTTTCTCCGTAAAAACTACTATTTCTAACATCCCCTGCACCAGTAGCGCTGTGGACAAATTTTCCGTTTTCATAATCCGAGATGGCGCGATGTATATCTGGAAAAGCTTGAGATAAAGTTTTATGCCATCCTGTTTGAATTAATTCAGGATGTTCGTGGAATTGTTGACAAAAATCAAGAAAATAGCGCGCTTGTGTTGTTGCGATGAAAATTCCACCAGGGCGAAGAACTCTTGAGAATTCTTTTATCCAATTTTCAGCAGTTTCTTCGGATAAATGTGAGAATACAGAATAAGCAAATATGATATCTAATGAATTGTCACTAATAAATTCTACAGGGGGATGTGGGCTAGCTGTTTTATATATCCCTCTTCCTAGTGTTTCATTACAAAGTGTGATCATCGCAGGATCCACATCAATGCCAAGTAAATTTTGATCAGAGGCATCTTTAAATAAGAAGCGTATAATTCTTCCCCATCCGCAGCCGAAGTCTAAAACTTTACTTTCTTTATTCACGGGAACACCTAAATTCTGGGCGTATTCTTTTATATGGCTATAAAACAAATACGCTTCGTAAAGAGCATGTTCATAGGAAGCACCTACAAATTGTTTTTGAATTTCTTCAGGAGGAAACCTAGGTACGGGAACCCCATTTATCGTTGTTTGGGAACAACTTTGTATAAATAAATTTAGAAGTTCAACATCAGATAGTGAATTAACAAGATTATCAAAATCACTTCCTAACTTAAAGTTATTCATTTGTTAAACCTCCGAATTATATAGTGATTAAACTTTATTTTCTTGCTTTTTACTAATAAAAACATGTAAAAATTCAGCATCTAACCCGAGTGATCTATCCTTTTGTAAATAAACAATTGTATACATATTTGCGTGTGTATAAATATATTCAATCATATCTTGCCCCCAATCGAATGTTACTAAAGATCCGTTCTCATCAATAGGATTTCCATGATAAATGGGCTCTTCAATATATTCAATCCCCTCTTTATTCAATCTGGCTCTTTGCACAGTTTTTGTGAGTGTATGATACCAAGGGACAGTAAATACATGAGCCCCGCCAGGTTTTAATACTCGTTCTATTTCTTTAAAGGCTTTGTTTGGTGTCATTACATGCTCAAAAACGTCTTGAGTAATGAATAAATCAAAAGATTCATTTTCAAAAGTCATGTCTTCTAAGTTCTCACATCTAATTCCTTGAAAGTATTGGCCAAGAGGATAGTTTTTAAAGTATTGAGAATATGTATAGTTTTTACAGTTTTTTAATAGTAGTTGAGTTGTAATTGCTCCAGGAGAGGATTCATGGATACTATAGGAATTCCATTTTGGAAAAAATGTGTGTAAAGCATGGATTAAAGCTCGCTGCCTTGGGATAGAGTTACATGTAGAACATAAATAATGATCTCTAAGCCAATCATTATGCTCTATAAATGTAGCTTTCTTTTCGCAAATAACGCAGTACCCATTATTGTGTTTCAAATTGATTTCCACACGACATCCCTCCTTTGTTACATGCAATGTATTTATGGAAAGTATGATACACGTTAACAATCGGCGAAATTAAAGAGAATGGGTGAAAGTTAGGTATCTTTTAAAAGTACAATTGGGCGAAGAGAATAATCAGTTGGAGAGAACCCGACTCGAATTAAAGTTTCACTTTATGCTATGCGATGCATTAGCTTTTATTCATAGAAAAATGTATAGACTTAAAATATCCCTTTCGTGTATGGGTATATTTCAAAGTCCTGTGCGTATATTTCTGTAACTAAATCTATAGTTTCTTTATCATAAAAGCTTTCGTATGTTGGAAATCGGGGAAATTCTGTATCTGTAATGCTAAGTTCTGCATAGCTTCCTGCATAAATCATCTTGTGGGCGCGATGATGATCTGAATTTGTAAGAAGTGCTAAATTGGATTTTATCAAATCGTACGTGTGTTCTATTTTGGTGATTTGTGCATTAAAATCTTCTAAAGGAATATAACATTGGATGAAGCTTTCTGCACCAGGGATGTATTGCTGGCTAAAATGTATATCTATTGCTAGGGAATTGGAACCAAATGCCTGAACGTAATATAAAAATTGTTTAAATGATATTCCTTGATTACTATATTTGTCATTATAAAAATAATGACGAATACTTTCCCATTGTGGGCTAGCATATGGATTATCAGCAAGTAATAAAAATGAGCTGACAGCTCTTGTATAGGGATTTCGCACAAGTTTACAAACATCCTTTTTACCTTCTAGAAGACCATTTTGTAATTCTGGTATGTAATTTATATTGTTCTTATACACCCAGAACTCATAGTAATGAATAAAGTCATTGTATTTCTTTGCTTCAGTAAACAATCCAATTTGAAAAAAGAACCAATTAGCTAATGCGGTGCATCCACTTCTATGACTCCAAAATAGTATAAGGGGAAAGTCTTTATGGTAATGCGGAATTCGATCTTTATGTAGAATTACATGATTTAAAAGTTCTTGATTTATATTTCTCATGAGTTTAGCACTCCTTTTTTGAGAACCTTGTGTATGTAGAAGTTTTTTTATGGGTTAAACAAGTGAGGATTGTTTATTAAATATATTCATGGGGATGAGTAAATATTATGAGTGTTTTTGCAGTCAGCCTGAATAAGGAAGCTATTCTAAAATGAAAATAGAAAATAAAGATAATGAAAAATTATAATAAACATACAATGATAAGAGGATGAATAATAGAAATGATCAAGTCATTTGTTTATATTTTTAGGTTTGACGAAGGGGAAAATTTATACTAGAGAGATGATATTATGAGGAAGAATAATTATTTAATAGTAGGTGGAAATAGTTTCATTGGTATCAACCTCGCATTGGGTTTATTGAAACAGGGGCAAAATGTAAAAGTATTTTCCAGACATATAAATAATTTCCCTCAAAATATTATAAGTGAAGTTGAATTTATTAAAGGTGATTTAGAAAATGTTGAGGATATATATAAAGCTTTAGTGAATATAGATATTATTATTTATTTAGCTGCGACGTCTAACGTAGCAACTTCAATTGAAGATGTTTTCGGCGATATTAATAGTAGTCTATTTTTTCTTAATTTCATGGAAAGTGTTAAAGATTTTCGTATTAAAAAAATTATATTAGCTTCTTCGGGAGGCACAGTTTATGGTGAACCTGAATATTTGCCTATTGATGAGAAACATCCATTAAGACCACTTTCCCCGTATGGAATAACAAAAGTTTCGCTCGAGAATTATTTGTATTTTTATCAGAGAAAATATGGAATAGATTATGTTGTATGTAGATATTCTAATCCGTATGGAAAATACCAAAACCCCTTAAAAAAAGTTGGAGCGATAAATTGTTTTTTGTACCAGCATCTCAGTAATGAAAGGATTAATATATATGGGAATCCAGAGGAGATTATTAGAGATTATATTTATATCGATGATTTAGTTGAAATTACTATACAACTAGCACAATTAAATCAATTGAAATCTTGCGTATATAACATAGGGAGTGGCAAAGGTCTTTCTTTAAAACGAATTATTGTGGAACTAGAGAAAATAACAGAAAGAAAAGTGGACTTTATCTGTTATAAACAAAAACAAGAGAACGTTCAAAGAATCATTTTAAATATTGATAAGGTAAAACAAGAATTGAATTGGGAACCTAAAATAGATTTTAAAAATGGGATTAGATTAAATAAGCTATGGATTGAAGAGTTCTTATATAGTAAAAAATAATAAACCACACTCTACTTGTATGTAAGCAGAGCGTGGTTTATTATTTTACTTCTTTTTCTATTATCCAAAGGTCTTGATGTTCCCACCAAAATCCTTCAGTATACTTTTTGATGATTGGGTTATAGGGCAATAATTTAATTTTGTCACACACGTAAGAGGGACTAACTATCGTTTGTCCGTATTGATTCACATCTAAATCGAATTGTTCACTAGAAGAGAGAAACCAATAGCCCTGTTCATTTAAATTTGGAAACCCAAAGTATTTTTTGCTTTGATAGCCATGGGTTGTGAAAATGAATAAACCGCCAGGTGAAACAGCGTTATACAATGTTTGCAGCCAACGAAACCAAGTTGTATCAGGCATATGAGAAAAAAAGGATAGACAAAAAACAATATCGTACGTAGAGGAGTCCAATTTTAACTGTTCGGGCTCAGGATGAGATAATATAGAAGGATTATTTAATTTGTTTTCAATAAAGGAAATGGCCTCTTCGTGTATATCGCAAGCGGTTATACTCAAATTCGCTTGTAGATTTAATAAATGACGTGTTACGCAACCGTATCCGGATGCAAACTCTAACAATTTGATTGGATTGCCTGTAGGAGGATAAAGGGAAGTGATTAAGTCTAAGAGTATTTGTGCTGAGTTTTGCCCGTCTTTAAAATAGTAATCTATCGCTTCTTTTTTTGATGGGAAAACGGGATTAGTGACAATGAACTGAAAGATATGATCCTCAGGATGGATACTTGCATTTACATTGTAGCTGTGTGCGATTTGAGAAATTAAATCTTTATGTTCCTCTATAAAGTCTTTCAAAGAGTATTCCCCCTTAAATAATAGTATCGCCTTACAAGAGATATTGATGGCAGAGAAAGCATACGTTTAAATTTTTAAGTATGCTTTAAGATACTTTCTATATGTATACATTTTCATTTTAGAAATGTCGTCGATAGTAAAGCTTTCTTTAATGAAATTTTGCATTTGCACAACTTCATTGTAATGGGAGTATGAATCTTCTGTTCTTGTTACGCTATTTAAATGTCGTCTATGATAGTTTAGGGATGCTGGATTGAAGTAAATATCGCCCTCTGTAAGAAGAGAGACATAGAAGAACCAGTCACCAGCTATTTTGAACTTTTCTAACTGTTTTTCTGTTTTCTTCATATCTATATTTTTAAAAACTACACTCGAGACATTAGGTATAGTGTTTTTAATAAGTAACGTATCTTGTATTTCATCGACGCCTTTTCGAAAATAGGGTGCTTTCCATTTTTCTTTATCGATATCATTTGTGTAATTTAAATAATGATTAGCCAATACATTTCCTTGTTCGTCTATTTGTTTTGATTGTGTGTAGCTTAAGGTAATATTGTTATTTATATAAAACCCCTCTATCACCTCTTGTAAAAATGTCTTATCGCATAAGTCATCGGCCTCTGCGATCCAAATATAATCACCAGTTGCTGCAGAGACTCCTTTTATCCATTGTTTAAATACAGAACCAGAGTTTTTATCATTAATAATCTGTTGAACCTTCAGGTGGGTCTTATTTTCTTTTGAGAGCAGCTTTTTAAAAGTTGATACGCTATAATCGGTAGAGGCATCGTCTAAGAAAATTAGTTCGTAAAGAGGGTAGGTTTGGTTTAATATTGATTCGATTCGATCAGATAAGTATTTTTCATAATTATAGTTTGGTATGATTACGCTTATCTTTTTGTAATTATGTTCGAGAAGATCTAGTAATTGATAAATGTAATTAAGAAAATTGAAGTTTTTTTCGATAAGTTCTTGGCCGAAGCTTCCCTTTTGTAATCGTAATCCCTCATCATGAATAAATTCATATATTTTTTCTAGCATTTTGG
>NZ_CP012099.1:297500-300000 GCF_001182785.1 Bacillus thuringiensis
TGCGAAGCCGTAAGGCGAAGTATAGGGGGTGACACCTGCCCGGTGCTGGAAGGTTAAGGAGAGGGGTTAGCGTAAGCGAAGCTCTGAACTGAAGCCCCAGTAAACGGCGGCCGTAACTATAACGGTCCTAAGGTAGCGAAATTCCTTGTCGGGTAAGTTCCGACCCGCACGAAAGGTGTAACGATTTGGGCACTGTCTCAACCAGAGACTCGGTGAAATTATAGTACCTGTGAAGATGCAGGTTACCCGCGACAGGACGGAAAGACCCCGTGGAGCTTTACTGTAGCCTGATATTGAATTTTGGTACAGTTTGTACAGGATAGGCGGGAGCCATTGAAACCGGAGCGCTAGCTTCGGTGGAGGCGCTGGTGGGATACCGCCCTGACTGTATTGAAATTCTAACCTACGGGTCTTATCGACCCGGGAGACAGTGTCAGGTGGGCAGTTTGACTGGGGCGGTCGCCTCCTAAAGTGTAACGGAGGCGCCCAAAGGTTCCCTCAGAATGGTTGGAAATCATTCGTAGAGTGCAAAGGCATAAGGGAGCTTGACTGCGAGACCTACAAGTCGAGCAGGGACGAAAGTCGGGCTTAGTGATCCGGTGGTTCCGCATGGAAGGGCCATCGCTCAACGGATAAAAGCTACCCCGGGGATAACAGGCTTATCTCCCCCAAGAGTCCACATCGACGGGGAGGTTTGGCACCTCGATGTCGGCTCATCGCATCCTGGGGCTGTAGTCGGTCCCAAGGGTTGGGCTGTTCGCCCATTAAAGCGGTACGCGAGCTGGGTTCAGAACGTCGTGAGACAGTTCGGTCCCTATCCGTCGTGGGCGTAGGAAATTTGAGAGGAGCTGTCCTTAGTACGAGAGGACCGGGATGGACGCACCGCTGGTGTACCAGTTGTTCTGCCAAGGGCATAGCTGGGTAGCTATGTGCGGAAGGGATAAGTGCTGAAAGCATCTAAGCATGAAGCCCCCCTCAAGATGAGATTTCCCATAGCGTAAGCTAGTAAGATCCCTGAAAGATGATCAGGTTGATAGGTTCGAGGTGGAAGCATGGTGACATGTGGAGCTGACGAATACTAATAGATCGAGGACTTAACCATATAATATGTAGCAATGTTATCTAGTTTTGAAGGAATATGCCTTCATAGTTTGGTGATGATGGCAGAGAGGTCACACCCGTTCCCATACCGAACACGGAAGTTAAGCTCTCTAGCGCCGATGGTAGTTGGGACCTTGTCCCTGTGAGAGTAGGACGTCGCCAAGCAAAAACCTAAGTCGTTTCGACTTAGGTTTTTTTGTGTTTATTTTTATTGCTCAAAATATAAAGGTAAGAATTACCTTTTGTAAAAATATAGTCGAGATGTAAAAAGAATGTTTGTGATCTTATATAAAAAGGTTATGTGAAAAATGGTGGTCCAGCTCTTTTTTTGCATAACCTTTTGTATTTTTAAAGGATTTTACATAAGAAAAAATCTATAATTAAGGTAGTTAACATATATTTTTGATGGGTGTGGGGGATTATGAAAGAAATATGCATGTTATTAGTAGCTGTTATATTATGGGGGACAGCTATTGCTCCAACAAAATGGGCGTTAGAATCTATTCAGCCGTTTACTTTGTTGTTTATTCGTCTTTTCTTTGCAGGTGGAATTTGTATGCTATTTTCATTTAAGCAACTACAAAAATCAGTTGTACATAAAAAAGTTCCATGGAAAAGAATGAGTTTACTAGCTTTTACCGGTGTAGCTGGGTACTTTATGTTTACATCCTACGGTATTTCTTTAACAAGTGGATTACATGTTAGTATCATAGATGCTGCATTACCATTAGTTACAATTCTTTTTTCAGCATTCTTCTTGAAAGAGAAAATTCGATTGAATTATTGGATAGGAATTATATTGGGTGCTATAGGAGTACTCTTTATTACGATTCCATCTAAAAGTGCTGATCAAGAAGTATCTTTAATAGGAGATATCCTGATATTATTAAGTACTTTTCTATTTGCTTTCTACACGGTTTTGCTAAAACGACCAAAACAAGAACAGTATTTATCAAACGAGGTTTTTACAACATTAACTTTAATTATTGGAGCTGTTATTCTATTACCATTTGCACTGGTAGAAATTCTTTATTACGGTTTACCAAAGATTGAAACTTGGAAAACGGGACTTAGTGTAATATACCTTGTTATTGGAGCAACAATTTTAGCGTATTGGTTTTGGAATAAAGCGCTAGAGAGAGTTTCAGCATCAGTAAGCGGATTATATTTAAATGCATTACCATTAATAAGTATTGTTACTTCAATTATTCTATTAAATGAATCTCTGACAGGGAGAGTAATAATGGGAGCAAGTTTAGTTTTAACCGGAGTAGGATGGGCGGATAAGCAAAAGTTATGTAATCTATTAAAAGGTAATAAGGTGAAGAATAGAGACTGCTAAACAGTATGATTTATATAATTGACATGTAAAAAAGATACCTTATATATGAGGTATCTT